>QZKI01000089.1 GCA_003598055.1 Candidatus Abyssobacteria bacterium SURF_17
CGGCCAAATGTGACCCTACCGTGGCAAAAAATGCACGAATCTCATCCTGGGTCACGAGCGCCTGAAACACCCGGAACGGCGCAATGATTAGGTCAAACTTCCGCGCCAATCGCAATTTCTTGGCAATGTTGCCCAAGCGTACCTCGGCTTTTTCCTGTGGAATTCCCGCTGCTTGCAACTTCGCCCGACAGAGGGCGAGCATCGCCTCCGAATTGTCAACTCCCAGAATATGCCCACAGTGAGGCGCTAAGGGTATGAGCACGCGCCCGGTACCGCATCCAAGCTCGAGGATGCTTGATGCAGGTGCTGGAATTCTCGTCTTGTAGAAATCGATGTCATTGAACGGAACGGGAAAGTAGTCGTAATACTTGGCCACATCCATCCGGAAGTCCATAGCCATTGCGAGCACCCGACCTCACCTGCTGTGGGGTTACATGTGGAAGAAACATCCGCGCCGTCATTGCGAGCAAAGCGCCCCAGGCCCAAGCAATCCCTGTGCGTATCTTCTGCTACTAATGAGATTGCTTCGGTCGCTTGGGTCTGAGACCCTTCGCTCCCTCGCAATGACTGAGAGAGCGCCAGTTTCTTACGAGAGCATTCTCCTTACGTGTTTTTTTTTAGGACGGCCTGCGCGAATTGCATGGTGGTGGCAGTTCCTCCCTGATCGCGCGTGAGGATGTTCCGTTCGCGATAGACACTCGCAACTGCGTTCTCAAGCGCGGAGGCTTCCCTTTCAAGGCCTAGATACTCGAGCATCATGGCGGCGGACAGGATGGTGGCGGTTGGATTGACGATGCCTTTACCCGCGATGTCGGGAGCAGAACCATGAACCGACTCGAAGTAGGCTTTCTCATCGCTGTAGCATCCGCTGGGCGCGATTCCGAGGCCGCCGACCAGCTCAGCGCCCAAATCCGAGAGGATATCGCCGAACATGTTCGAAGCCACGATGACATCCATCTTTTGCGGGAATCTCACCAATCGGCGCGCGGCATCATCCACATGGAAGTGTTCATATTCCAGCTCCGGATAATCCTTCAGAACCTGCTCGACCCTCGCCTTGAACAATCCACACGATTCCCTGAGCATGTTCTGTTTGGTAACACACGTGACCTTTCCCATGCTGCCTTTCTTTTTTCGTTTGCGAGCAAGTTCACACGCGAACCGGGCAATGCGGTCGGTCCCCTCCTTGGTGATGATGCGAATGGCAAACTTGCCTTCACCGAAATCGGCGAACTTCTTGCCCACCAGGTCACGATAATCCGGCAACGCTTGCGCGAGGTCGGAAATATCACCCTCTCGGCCGGGATACATTCCCTCGAGATTCTCGCGCACGATGACGAAGTCGATGTTGCTTGGGTTCGCAAGCGGCGAGTATGAGCCGGGGTAATATTTCATCGGGCGCACGTTGGCATACGTCTTCAGCACATAGCGCAGATACGCCATGATGAGTATGCTTGCCTCTCCTGTTGAGCCGAAGAGTATCGCATCGGCTTTGTCGCACAGTTCCCTTGCTTCGTCGGGAAACGCGGTTCCGAATTCATCGACCACCTCTTCACCGCACGGTGGCGTCTGGATTTCCAGTGGATATTCGGCTTGCCTCAAGATATGCGTGGCGGCTTCGGTCACCTCAGGGCCAACGCCATCGCCACCGAGCACAACAACGAGCTTTGCCATTGTATACGCCTCCGATTATGGCCACTTGTTGGGAAGACATGAATTCACTGCGGACATGCAGTCGGTATCCTAACACGATGCTGCGCACGGGGTCAAACGTCGCGCCTCAATCGGGGGGCATGACATAAAAGTAGGATTGCACAATTCTGTTTGCTTGTACGTTTGCTCTAGCGGATTATCACCGCCTTTGTGGGGGTCGTTCGCGAACGACCCCTACAAGAACTGCTCGGCTTCCAAACCCACTCTTTTGTCCTGCACCCCTGCGAGAGGAGGGAGTTGATTCTCCCTGGCTTTTCATGGTAGGCTCAATAAGGAATCGCATTCAGGACACACGTACTCCATATGAAACCATTATTTGAAGAAAAAGACCGCTTCATGTCGAATGTGCTTACGCATGCGTGGAACTACTATGCCCGTATCTATGACGGTTTTCAGCCCGTCGTCATACGTCTGCTCGGCGCATTCGGAGAGCTCACGTACGAAGAATTCGAGGAACATTTCGTTGAACTTGCCGGCGTGAAGCCCGGCCAGAGCGTGCTCGATGTGGCCTGCGGAACCGGTGCAAGCCATGAGACGCTCAGCCGCGCAGTGGAGCCCAAGGGCAGCGTCGTCGCTGTGGATATTTCGGATGAGATGCTTCGAAGGGCGAGACAGAAAGCGAAACGCTTGAAATTGGCGAACATTCGTTATCGCAGAGCCGAGGCGGACAAGCTGTCGCAATACTTCAAGGAAAGTTCCTTCGATGTTGTATTGTGCTGCAATGGATTGCCGGTCTTCCTGAATCCGGAGCGGTCACTGACGGAGATGGCCCGACTCGTGCGATCGGGCGGCAGACTTGCAGTCTCCACACTGAACAGGGAAAAATGTGATAGCCATCCGATGCTGCGCTGGAAAGTGCGGTATCCGCCCGGCCGTTTTTTCTACGCCCACGAATACCGCGAGATGGTGGCAGAGAAGGGCTTTGATTCCATACAATTTCACGAAGAAGGCCTGATGCTTATCATAATTGCGGATAAGAAACGCAAAACTGACCGCAATGGGGAGCCTGCGCCTGAACGTACAGCGCGGAAGAGAAAGAGGGCGTCAAGGACACGCACGGTATGAACCGAACGGTGCGGGATTTCGGGGCATTTCGAGATGTCTTATCTCAGGTGAGCAATCCTGCCATTGTTTCGCGAATCTGGTCAGCAATCCGGCTGACCATGCATTCCATATAATCCTTGCCCGCCTCGGCGCTCGACCGAGTCGCGTCGCCCAATATGCCGATGGGCGAAAGGCTATGCATTCCTTCTTCATGCAGGCGTTCTTCCGAATCGAACCCGAGGTCAACCTTGCCGCGAGCAGCCTTGCTCATGTCTACTAATTCAGGGTGGTATGCCAAGACGACCGATGTTTCACAATGTCCGGCATGCGTGCCCGCCTCACCTGGAGTGACGTCGTACTTGCCCCCCACCTCCACCATTGCGGTGATATAGGCGGAGTTATCAAGCTGGGCCGGAACTCGTGCAGAAAGGCTCTCCCGGGCAAGGCGTTGAGCCGTCTTCTCAACCGCCTCGACGTTACCGCCGTGCACCGGTATCAGTACAACGGCGCGGAATCCATGCCGCGCCAGGCTGCGGCAGCAATCCGCGAGCACTTCTTCGAGCACTTCCTCGCGCAGCGTCATCGTGCCCGCAAACGCCATGTGATGTTCCGAGCAGCCGACTCGAATTGTCGGCGCGACGAGCGTTTTCCCGAGCTGGCGCGCGACCTGTTCGACCAGCGTGTCCCCGATGAACGAATCCGTGCCCAACGGGAGATGCGGCCCATGCTGCTCCGTTGAGCCGACGGCAAGGAGCACCGTACGGTATCCGTTGTTAATTGCTTCCTTCACCTGCGGTGATGTCATGCGATCAAGCCAGACTGTCGGCTGTGTCATTTGTTATCCTCCTGCGCTAATGAAAAGGGACTCCGTTCAATCGCAGGAATTATAGCTGAACTCATTGCCTTCAGCAAACTATTGCCGTCCGCCGAGTGTGCGACTTGAGGGACAGAGAATCTGTCTCGCGGGCGGTAATTGCGGATAACCGGCTCTATGTGCGAATTCATTCGCATGGTATTCTCGGCGTGCTTCCGTCATGCGAATGCGAATAAATTCGCACCTACAGGACCGTCGGACGGTTTTACAAAGCCCTCTTCCTGGCGTCAATTGCTTATTTGCCTCACGCGGTTTCAAAAATGGGGCTCCGCGCCCGTCCCGCGATTGGTGTGCCATTGTTTTTGTAGGGGCAACGCCCGCCGTTGCCCTTCAATTGGGCAGGCGCGGGGGCCTGCCCTGGGGCTTGCCCCTACAACTTGTCCTCGGTTGCTGAATCACGGGACAGTTTCTGTGTCCCTCATGTTCCGCGCCCGCATTTGATTTCCTTTGGGTCCGGTGATAGGATGCTTGTCAGATAGTATCCTCTCTAGCACAGACCATTGGCGCAAACGTCATTGGCCCTCTTCTCCCAAAGTCTCAACCGTGGAAATATGCAAGTCAACTTTACGGTAATGCGGGGTGTTTATGCAACTGGAACCGCTTCACAGGCAGACTGAGGAGGCGCATCCATCATGAATCAAGACGCGAAAACGGAAAAGCTCGAATCCGGGGGCGGGAAAATATCGCGGCGCGCGTTTGTCGGGGGTGTGGCGGTTGGAGCAGCGGGCGCGTGGGGGCTCTCGCATTGGCTCTCACGGTTCGGATATGACCCTGCGAAGCCGCCTCAGCTCTACGAGTATTTCCTCGACAATTTCTGGTTTGAGGCTGCGGACCTTGAGCATCAGGAGATAAATGCGCCGCTGAAGGGAAGCCAGAAAGCGGATATCGTGATTATCGGCGGAGGATTCACGGGGCTTTCTTCCGCCTATAATCTCGTTCAGAAATTCCCTGACAAAAAAATCGTACTGCTGGAGGGAGCATGCTGCGGCTACGGCGCGAGCGGCCGCAATGGGGGTTTTTGCGATGCCGGCATTCCCGGCCTCATGCGATATGTTGAAAAAGCAGGGCCGGAGGCGGGTCGCAAGGCATTTGACGGCACCATGTACGGCCTCAGGCAAATCCGCGAGCTGGTGTCGGAGCACGGAGTGGGATGCGATTTCGAGGAAAACGGCATGCTTGAGGCCGCCATGGACGAGGAGCAGGCGAAACATCTTGAGAAGGAGCATGAAGCATACAAATCACTCGGCCTGGAAGCAACCCTTCTGAACGGGAAAGCCCTTGAGGCCGAAGTCAAATCCCCGCGATACGTGGCGGGCATGAAATTCCCGTACGGAGGAATCGTAAACCCGGCGAAGCTTGCGAGAGGAACAAAGGCGGTAGTGGAGAAAGCAGGCGTCGAGGTCCGCGAACGCACCGTCGTGATGCGCGTCACCCCGGGCAAGACGCACAGGGTGGAAACCGAGATGGGAGAAATCCATGCTCCGCTGCTCGTGCTCGGGCTTAACGGCTATTCTCCTGCCCTCGGCTTTTTCCGAAATCGGGTTATGCCCCTTTGCAGCTATGTTATCGCCACTGAACCTTTGAGCGCATCACAATGGGAGTCAATCGGCTGGCAGAATCGCCAAGGCATTGCCGATATGCGCGTTTTGTTCGACTATCAAAGGCCGACGGCAGATGGCCGCATCGTCATCGGTGGCTCGGATTATCCCTACTATGCGAACGACGCTTTGAGTTCCGGCAATAACAAGCCGGTGATTGAACTTCTCACGAATAGCCTTTTCACAACGTTTCCCCAACTCGAGGGGCTGCGTATCGACCACGCATGGGGCGGCACAATGGGATTCACGCTCGATTTCACTCCGTCGGTGGGTGTTCTGGGCGAGCACAAGAACATCTTTTATGGAGTTGCCTACAACGGCGAGGGTGTCGCGTTCGGGCAGACCGCGGGCCGCATCATATCAGAATTGATAGCCGGCGAAACAAGCGAGCTTACTAATCTCTTTGTCCTGAACCATAAGATTCCCTATGCCGGCCCCCGCAATCTCCGCATTGTATCAGCGCGCTTACAGAAATGGTACTTGACCCGGTCATCATCGAAGACGGTACGATAAATATGGGGCCCCGGGGAAATGGCGAAAGGGGCGTGCCAACTGCGGGTCATATGTCAGGGTCAAGAAATGCGTGAACAGAGGACACAGCGCGGCATAGCCGCAATCAAAGACTGTCATTGCGAGGAGCGCGGGGCCGCAGACCCAAGCATCGAAGCAATCCCTGCGTCACATTGAGATTGCTTCGCTTCGCTCGCAATGACTGCACATTGAAAGTCGCGACAGAAATTCAATATCTTGAAACCGAGCAGCACAGCGGGTTTGTTCTTAATCCAAAATCGAAAATCCCAAATAACCTTATGGCTCAACGAATATTTTACGGCTGGTACATCGTCGCGGCGGGTTTCGTGTGCCTGTGGATCAGTGTTGGCATCGGGTTCTACTCATTTCCCGTATTTTTTGTTGAACTGAGCGAGAACCTCGGCTGGGGACGAGGCTGGACGACGGCAGCCATTTCCGTCACATTCATCGTTGGCGGACTTGTGAGCCCAATAGTCGGGCGATTGGTTCCCAAATATGGGGCCAGAAACGTGGTCCTAGCCGGTTCCCTCATCACGAGTGGAGCGTTTGTACTGCTTGGTCTGATGCAAACGCTCTGGCAATTCTACCTCATTTGTCTTGCACTGGCTGTTGGTCTAAGCTGTACCGGCACCATTCCGACAAGTTACGCCGTCTCCGACTGGTTCCACAAGAGGCGCGGAACGGCAATGGGCATCATGATGGTAGGAGTCGGTCTTGGCGGGCTTGTGTTCGTTCCCCTCACACGGAAGCTGATAGATGCGTTCGGCTGGAGAATAACGTTTGTCATCTATGCCGTGTTTGTGAGCCTCGTTCTCTTGCCTTCGGCGGCCGCCGTCTTCAGACGACGCCCGGCGGAACTGGGGGTGCTGCCCGACGGCGAGCTTCGAGGAGAAACCAAAGACCCATCCGAGGCCTTGGTGCGGAAAGACATCGCTTCGACTAGGTATGCGGTCGATTGGGCTCTCCGCGATGCCATTCGCACGCGTGCTTTCTGGGTTATCGCTGGGGCATTCATTCTCGCCACATTCGGACAGAGTCCCATCCTCGTTCATCAGGTAGCATACTTTCAAGATATCGGAATCTCACCCGAGAAGGCTGCACAGGCGTTGGGGCTGTGCGCGTTCCTCGGGATTGCGGGAAAGCTCTTCTTTGGGGCCATGGCCGACCGATTCCCCTCTCGCTATGCGATGGCTCTCTGCTTTGGGCTGCAGGCAGGTGGAACGGTCATACTCTTATGCACCCCCGCGCTAGGTTCGCCTTTCTGGTTCGTTATTATTTGGGGTTTTGCCATGGGAGGTATCATTACACTTGAGCCATTGATCATTGCCGAGTGCTTCGGTATAAAGTCCTATGGCGTAATTCTGGGCACAGTATATATTCTCACCGCCTTTGGAGGTTCGGCCGGCGCACCATTCGCGGGCTTTATTTTCGATGTGAATAGAAGCTATACTTTGGCGTGGGGGATATTCATCGCTACGTATGCTGTTTCGGCGGGATTAAGCTTGTTGGCGATTCCGCCAGCAACGCAATTGCGGCCGAATCATGCCCTTTGAGCCGCGCATGCGTTAAGAACGGAAAGGTGTTCCCATGAGGAAAATGGAATGAGGTGAAAGAATGAAAAAGTATCTTTGGATTGTGGCGGTACTAGTTGTTGCAGCTCTGGTCGTGCTCGGTATCATCTATCGCGAGCCGTTGGTGTTGCGGGTCACCGGCATGCGTCCTTTCGTCGAGGAACGGTTCGGTGGATGGGTTGAGGCGGGGGCGGACGAACAAGAGCTCGATGCGGCACTCCGGCGAGTTCACGACCCACTGGGCTCCGGCCCGGGGTCGTGGGTGTATGAGCTGAGTCAGCCTGCCGCTGAACACGAGGCGGCCGCTCGCGAGGCGGAAGCTGCGAATGACACAGCCACAGCCGCCCAGGAATACCAGAAAGCCGCTGTGTTCTATTTTGTTGCCCGATTTCCGTTTGTCTCCACACCGGCAAAGGCCGAGGCATACCGCAAGCATATCGAATGCTACCTCGAGGCGGCCAAATATTTCGACCCGCCGCTTGAGCAGGTGCGAATTCCCTTTGAAGGGAAGACCATTATCGGTTATCTGCGCGTACCTGATGTGGGGGAGCCTCCGGTCGTAATCGTGACGGGCGGCGTGGACACATGGAAAAGCGATGTTGAGCGGCAATGCCAAGCCATGCTGGCAGAGGGAATGGCTGTGTTCGCATTCGATATGCCCGGTACGGGCGAGAGCCAGTGGGCACTCGATCCGACTTCCGACCGGGTGTACGGTGCAGTTGTCGAATATTTGAAGGCACGAGGCGATCTCGATGGCGAAAACATCGGCGTATACCTGCAAAGTTTTGCGGGACTGTTTGCCGTAAAGCTCGCGCTCGTTGACCCGGACGTGAAGGCCGCGGTCAACATCGGCGGGCCGATACATCTGGCTTTCACACCGGAGCACATTAAGAAGGTGCCGGACGTGATGGTCAAGACGATTGCGAACGCAATGCGGGAGGACTTGGACGCCAGCTTCGAGGAAACGGTATCTCGCGCGAAACCGATGTCGCTCGGCGAGCAGGGTTTGCTCAAGAAGCCGGAGCGTCAGGCAGCGCTCTTAAGCATCAATGGCGATCAAGACCCACTTGTGCCCATTGAAGACCTTTACATCATCTCCAAGAGCGGCATCCAGCAAGACGAATGGGTGTACGCCGGCGACGGCCATTGCGCTCCTGACAATCTGAAAGAACACGCGCCCAAAGCGGCATCATGGCTGAAGGCGCATCTGGCAAAGCCCGAGAAGGCGCCGAGCGCAGTGGAGCTTGAATCTGGCGAGGCCCAAGAGGCGCAGTAACGTATAAGGTAGTCGGGGACAGAGAATCTGTCCCACGGTTGTGACCGTAGGGGCGCACGGCCGTGCGCCTCTACAAGAAACTCCGATTTTTCTGGCTGTCGGGGTGCGGCGCTCCGTGCCATCACCTTGCATCCCGAATCAAGAGACACAGTCACAGATCCCCGTTTCTTGAGTCGCATGGGGCAAGTAACTAATCACAGCCAGCAATGGGCGTCTGTCCCCAGGAAACTTGACGCAAAAGAATATTTTGCCTTCATAAAGGAATGTATGGTATGATGGGTTTGCCCACCGTGGGTGCGTCTTAGTGCCTGCCGACTATCCAAGCCACAGAGGAGAGGAATCTCAGGGCAGCGGCAGGAGCAATGTGAACAATCCCCGCAATAAGGAGTGTGAAGCATGCGCACGAGAGAACAATACATTGATGGTTTGAAGAAGAAGCGCCGGAACATCTATGTGAACGGCCAGAAGATTGACCGTGTGGATGAGTTGCAGATGGATTGCATCAACACCATTGGGCTCACCTTCGATTATGCCAACAATCCTGAGTATAAGGACCTCTGCACAGCAACATCTCATCTCACCGGGAAGAAGATCAACCGCTTCTGCCACGTTCATCACAGCAAGGAAGACCTGCATAAGAAGCAAGACATGACGCGCATGCTCTGCCGCGTCGCCGGCGGCTGCATCCAGCGCTGCATGGGGGTGGACGGAACAAATGCGGTTTATGCCGTATCATACGAGGCCGACAAGGAGAACAAAGGCGCCACCGAATACCACAAGAATTTTAAGAAATGGCTCGAACGCTTCCAGAATGAGGATTTGGTCGGGTGCTGCGCGCAGACCGATGTGAAGGGCCACCGCATGAAACGGCCGAGCGAACAGGAAGACCCGGATATGTACGTGAGGGTGGTCGAGCGGAAGAACGACGGCGTTGTCGTGCGCGGCTGCAAGGTGCACAATTCCGAGGCTTCGGTTGCGGATGAAATACTCGTTGTTCCGACGCGCGCGCTCAAGACGGAAGAGAAAGATTGGGCCGTGGCATTCGCCATTCCCGCCGATTGGGAGGGCATCAAGCAAGTGGTGAGCGTCCACAACCTGCGCAAGCGGCAGCATTTCCAAAGAGGGTTCACTCCTGGCGCGACTGACTCATACACCATTTTCGACGACGTGTTCGTTCCATGGGACCGCGTGTTCCTGTGCGGCGAAACAACGCACGGCGGCGCATGCGCGCTCCTGTTCGCTTTGTTCCACCGCCACAGCTACAGCGGCTGCAAGCCGGCAATCGGCGACCTTACGCTTGGCACTGCCGCGTTGATAGCCGAATATAACGGCATAAAAAAAGCGCCTCATGTGCGCGAGAAGCTGGCGGAGATTATCAAGATTACCGAACTCGGCTACGCGGCAGGATTCACGGCGTCTGAACTCGGGGGAACCGATGTGTTCGTCCCCGGCCTCGGCAGAATTCCTTACGGGCCCGGAAACTATATTCCGGATTCCATTTATGCCAATGTCGGGCGCTGTCTTACCGGCGAGGCCGTCTTCCACGAGATGGAGATGCTTTGCGATTTAGCGGGAGGCATTCCGGCGACGTTCCCGTACGAGGGGGATTTTGTCAATCCGGAAACGAAGGACCTGCTCTTCAAGTATATAACGCGCAACCCCGACATATCGCCCCAAAACGCGGCTCAACTGTGGCGCTACGTCGGCGACCTGCTTTGCTCTTCCGCTTCGGGAGTGCATGCATTCGGCAGCTACCACGGCGGCGGCTCGCCCATCATGGAGCAGATCGCCATCACCTCGCAGTATGACATTGAGGCGCGCAAGGCGATGGTCAAACGGCTGGCAGGCATCGAGGATTAAGAAACGGGCTTCCGCCCGTTTCTAAGCCACCGTTCTGTGCGACCGCGCATTACTTCGGACGAAGCGCATCTTTCAAAGAAAGAGCGGTGCAAGAACTCCTATTGAGATAAGGAGAGATGGATGAGTTATAAGCAAATCCTTTTTGATGTCTCGGACCAGATTGCCACCATTACGCTGAACCGGCCGGAGCGTTTGAACGCATTCACGTATGTACTTGCCGCTGAAATGCTGGATGTGCTCAAGAGGGTTGATGAGGACGACAACCTGAGGGTCACGATAGTCACCGGCGCAGGCCGCGGCTTCTGCGCGGGCATGGACCTTTCAACGGGTGAAAGCACATTTGATACATCGGCTGAGCCGACGAGCCCTGAGGATGAGGCCGAACGCAGGACGCCGGTGGATGATATTCTGTCGGTTCTGCTGAATCTGAGGAAGCCGGTCATCGTGGCGGTCAATGGCCCGGCAGTGGGAGTCGGCCTCACGATGATACTTCCGATGGATATCCGGATAGCAGCAGAGAGCGCGCGTTTCGGGATGGTGTTCGTACGGCGAGGTGTCATACCCGAACTTGCGAGCCCATGGTTTCTGCCGCGCATCGTCGGCGTGAGCAAAGCGGCAGAGCTCATGTACACGGGCCGAATCATCAACGCGCGCGAGGCTCTGGAATGCGGCCTTGTCAGCCGAGTGGTGCCCGACGCAGAGCTCATGCCCGCGGCCCGCGAACTGGCCTCGGAAATCGCAAGCAAGGCGGCGCCTGTGAGCGTTGCGCTCACAAAACACATGCTCTGGAAGTTCCTCGCTATGGACGACTTTGAAAAAGTTGAGGAAATAAACCATACCTATTTTGCGTGGACAGGCCTCCAGCCCGACTGTCATGAGGGCATCAAAGCGTTCCTCGAAAAGAGAGCGCCCCAATGGAAGATGAAAGTGAGCAAGGATATGCCGGAATTTTTCCCGTTGACATGAGTGAGGACGGAATGGTAAAACACACCGTGCCGCCCTGTTGCGGGAATATTCATATGTAAATGGGTATGGTACATGGGTGGGTATAGGGTTGTAGGGGCGATCCGGTGGGTCGCCCGTACGGAATATCCATAATTGAATGGGCATAGGAACAAACGCAAACAAAAAGGAGTCGAAACATGAAAGAACCTGTCATTGTAGGATACCTGAGAACAGCTCAATCAAGGTCGCGGCCAAATGACCCCGCCCGCGACTGGTTCGGGCAGGTCAGGGGTGATGAGCTCGCTGCAACCGTGACAAAGGAACTGGTGAAACGCGTCGGCATTGACCCAAAGGAAATCGACAACTGCCTCACCGGCTCCGCGATGGGTGTGAACGAACAGTGGACCTATGGCGGAAGAATTCCGGTGTTCCTCGCAAATCTGCCGGAAACCATCGCAGCCAGATTCGTTGACCAGCAATGCGGCTCTGCCATGGCAGCCGTCCAGATCGGCTCCATGGAGATCATGCTCGGCTATTCGGACGTTGTGCTGTGTCTTGGGATGGAACACATGACCCGTGTGCCGATGGACATGGTTGCTCGCGGTAGCGATGCGATCAAACCGAATCCGGCGCTCATCATGGAAGAGGAATATCATCATTGGGACATGATGACAACGATGAACATGGGCCTTACTGCCGAGAAGCTTGCCGCCAAGGCTGGTATTACACGGCAAGAGATGGATGCATGGGGCAAACGGAGTCACGAATTAGCGGCAAAGGGCCAGCAAGAAGGCTTCTTTGACGGCGAGATACTGCCCGTCGAGGCTGAACAGGGCGACGGCAGCAAGAAGGTCATCAAAACCGACCAGGCAGTTCGCGCGGATACCACGATGGAAGGGCTTGCCGGGCTCAAGCCTGCTTTCAAGCCCGACGGTATCGTTACCGCCGGCAACTCATCGCCCCTAAATGCGGCTGCCACGGCAATGATAATTATGTCGAAGGACACGGCGAAGAAAAAGGGCTTGAAGCCGTTGGCGACGATTCGCTCGATGGGCTGGTCGGGCGTTGACCCCACCATCATGGGCGAAGGCCCGGTGCCCGCGAGCAAGAAGGCGCTCGAAAGCGCTGGCCTCAAGGTCAAAGACATAGATTACTGGGAGATCAACGAGGCATTCTGTGTCGTCGCGCTCAATTGCATCAAAGAGCTCGGCATCGACCCGAACAGAGTGAACGTGATGGGTGGCGGCACGGCCATCGGTCACCCGCTCGGCGCAACCGGCATTCGCTTGGTCGGCACGTTGGCGCGTATTCTCCAGAAGAACAATGCGCGCTATGGACTCGCCAACGCGTGTTGCGGCGGCGGCCAAGGCGTCGCAACCATCATCGAGAGAGAGAAGTAAGCGAGTCTCTCAGAAGGAAGTGAAATCAAAGGGCCGAGGAGATTCACTCCTCGGCCCTTTTCTTGTTGAGACAGTGAGAACGATGCACCCCGCCGGCGAATCCCACAGAATGTGGGAACATCTACAGATATCATAATTAGAGGGAAACGAAAAGCCTCGAGTAACCTCTCGCCGCCTTGAGACAAGGATACCGGTTTTTCTGTGTAGGCGTATCTCGAAACCTATCTATTTCATGAACAGCCACTATTGGCATTGTTGTTGCGTTTCCTATAGCCGGACCCCACGTTATACATACCTCGATAGCATTCACCTGCGACCGTAAAACAGCCAGAAATACCTTTGATCACGCTCGATTTTGGGTGAGTATGAGCAACCAGAACGTACTGTTGCGGAACGATTCTGCCGTCAGCAATACCGAAAACACGCTCATTCTTTGGGCAGAGTGCATGATGAATGAGCAATACGGAGGAAGGGAAACATTGGAAAACTCACGACGGCAAAGCTGCAATCAGAACTGTCATTGCGAAGGAGCACCGCGACCGAAGCAATCTCATTGGCAACGTTGGAGATGTAGACAGAGATTGCTTCGCTCGGACCTGCGGTCCTTCGCTCACAATGACTCCACACTGGAAATTCGTTATTTTGGAAAGGAAAGTGACTATGTGTAGAAGAACGAAAACTATCATGCTGATGCTAACGATTGTGATGTTGACGCTTGCGTTTGTGCCCGCGGCAGCGTTCGCGGACGAAGCAGTGGAGGCAACAAACCGCGCCATTGATACGGTCTGGACACTCGTGGCGGCGTTCCTTGTGTTTTTCATGCAGGCGGGTTTCGCGATGGTCGAGACAGGCTTCACGCGCGCGAAGAATGCCTCCAACATTATGATGAAGAACCTGATGGATTTCTCCGTCGGGTCAATCGCTTTTTGGGCAATCGGGTTCGGCTTGATGTTCGGGGCTGATTCGCTCGGTTTGTTTGGCACAAATGGTTTCTTTCTGAACACCGGCAATCCGTCCACGGGTGATGGTCTCTGGCAATTCGCATTCTGGATATTCCAGGTGGTCTTCGCAGCAACGGCGGCCACCATCGTATCGGGTGCGATGGCGGAACGGACGAAATTCGTGGGATATCTGATGTACAGCGCGGTCATTTCCGCATTGATCTACCCCATCGCGGGGCATTGGATTTGGGGCGGCGGCTGGCTGAGCCAGCGGGGTTTCGTTGACTTTGCGGGCTCGACGGTTGTCCATTCTATTGGGGGATGGTCCGCGCTTGCGGGCGCGATTGCGCTGGGACCGCGCGTCGGGAAATACGGACCCAATGGAACCGTGAAGGCTATTCCCGGCCACAATATATCCCTAGCCGCGCTGGGGGTCTTTATTCTATGGTTTGGTTGGTTCGGATTCAATCCGGGCAGCACCACGAAAGGCACCAATCTCAGTATCGCTATCATTGCAACGACCACGAATCTTGCCGCAGCCGCAGGCGCCATCTCAGCAATGATCACCATTTGGGTCAGACACGGAAAGCCTGACACGAGCATGACGCTGAACGGCGCACTCGCCGGCCTCGTTGCGATAACAGCACCATGCGCTTGTGTCTCGCCCGCGAGCGCCGTGATCATCGGAGCAATCGCAGGAATGCTGGTGGTTGTGTCGGTAGAGTTCATAGATAGAACGCTGAAAATCGATGATCCGGTCGGCGCCATTTCCGTTCACGGCGTCTGCGGAGCATTCGGTACGCTTTCGGTCGGGCTGTTTGCCCAAGCCAACTACGGCGAGGCGAGCGGCGTGGGCGCTGTCAATGGCTTGTTTTTTGGAGGAGGTTTGGCGCAGTTTTGGGTCCAACTCACGGGTGTTGTCTCCGTCTTCATTTGGACATTCGCTGCGGCGGGAATCTTGTTCCTTGTCCTGCGCAAAACCGTGGGGCTGCGTGTAACGAGAGAAGAAGAATTGAGAGGGCTGGACATCGGCGAGCACGGAATGGAAGCGTACAGCGGCTTCCAGATATTCGCCACCGAATAGGCATCTGGCACGCAACCAGGAAATAGGGAAGGAATTCATCATGAAACTCATCATCGCATACGTGCAGCCACACAAGCTGCCCGACGTTAAGAAAGCGTTGTTCGACGTAAAGGTATTCAAGATGTCAGTGACAAACAGCCTCGGATGCGGCCAACAGATGGGATACACGGAAACATATCGAGGCGTGGAGACGGAGATTAACTTGCTGAAAAAGGTGCGAATTGAAATAGCGGTGAACGAGGATTTCGTCAAGCCCACAATCAATGCGATTGTGAACGGCGCGCGAACGGGCGCGATCGGAGACGGCAAGATTTTTGTGCTCGATCTGCCTGAATGCATCCGGATTCGAACAGGCGAATTCGGTACCGAGGCTATTGGGTAGGCGGTGAAACACCCTCTGAGAGGTCCCGGCCCTTGTGAACACTACAGAAAAGTCCGACAAAGGAAGGCGGACGAAAAAACCCGTGCTCAACGGCTGTCAGTGTTGTCGCTGTTCATCTGAGCGATGAGGCCCGGGTCGTACAAGTTCATGGGGGCAATTCCTTCTTTCCGGTTGCCCACAAGCCGGACAAACCCGACATATTGTCCCTGGTCGGCGTCCAACGCTTCGGCTACTGACGGGAACTGATTCTTTTTCGCGCTTTCCAGGACTATCTCGAAGTCTCTCCAAAGCTTCCAGCCCTCCGGCATTGTGTCTGCGACGGCGACTTCCACGCGGTTGGAACGCTCCCAAAGCGCGCGCCACCACTGCGCTGTATGAAAACTGATGCATTCATCCTCCCAGAAGGCGTGGCCGTTGGACTGCTTTCGGCTCAGGTGTTCAGGTACGCCCTTTTCGATGTGCTGCATCAGTCCGGGCACTGCGATGGCTATCACTCCGTGCGGGCGCACAAAGCAACTCAAGTAGCCGAGATAAAGCTCGTCTGTGCCAAAATAGTGATATGCATCAACGCTTATGACTGCATCGAAGAACTCTCTGGCAAACGGCAGCGAGTGAGCTTCGACCCGCATCGGGAAGATATGATCGCTTAATCCAGCCGAACAAACACGCTTCCAGTTTTCATCCGGGTTCACCCAGAGGTCTGCGGCCCAGACCCGAACATTGAACTCCCGTGCGAGAAAGACGCTCGTCATGGCCGTGCCGCATCCGAGGTCGAGCACCCGCATGTCCGGCTTAAGGTCCAAAGACGCACACAGCCACTCAAGAAGCCAGAGGGCGTTTGGCCCCATCTGATTGTCCATCACCCACTCCGGGTCATAAGAATCAGACCGCGGAAACTCGGGACGATACAGAACATGGTTCGCTTGACTCATTCGATACTCCTTGGAAGTGTAGTCCTTGACATAACACTTTGCATTTTCAGACAGGACTTGAGTTGTCAACATAGCCGACAAGCGTTAGGCTGCGACTACTATAGCACATTAATTGCTTCCTGAAGACCATGCACGGGTAACCTTTTAGAATCGCGACCTGAATGGTTTCTCAAAACCGAAAAAGCTTTCAGGGATATTATCCCACTCAGAGACTGTCCCGTAATTCTGTAGGTACGAATTTGTTCGCATACGTATGCCGAAAAAAACGCCGAAAAACCTTGCGAACGAGTTCGCACCTACAGATGGGCCTCCCGTATTGTGAATTGCGAGACAGATTGAGTCATCCTCTTTTCGTTCTTGACGCATTGACACCCTGAGCATATAATGAGCGTCGCTCGACCTTGCGTCTCTGCGGGCGGCCCACCGGGTCGCCCTACGGAATTTCGGACATGCCACAGCCGGTGTGAACCACAGAAAACAGGCATTCTCAGGCAGGTCTTCTCAGACAATCGCTCATAGAGATATTTGGTTCCTACATTCAGGAGGCTGCTATGTTTGATTTGCTCATCAAGAACGCGAGAGTGCTCGACGGACTCGGTAATCAGGAATTCACCGCAGACATCGGTATCACGGGAGATACGGTTTCAGAAATTGGCAATGTGGGCGCTGCGAAGGCTGCACGCACGATTGATGCGAACGGACTCCACGCCGCTCCGGGTTTCATCGATATGCACACGCATTCGGAGTTGCTCTACCCTGTCAATCCGAAGGCCGAGAGCAAGGTGCATCAGGGCGTGACGACGGAGGTTGTCGGCCATTGTGGAATCTCTGCTGCACCGCTGATGGGTGATGCGAGGAGGGAAATCGAATCACTCACAAAAATGCTCGGCATGGAGTTGAACTGGTCGACCTTCGCGGAGTACAACGAGCGCGTGCTCGCGAATGGCGTTGCAGTCAACATCATCCATCTGCTCGGGCATGGAACCATGCGTGACGCGGTGATTGGCAGAACCGACCGCGCGCCGACCGACGCAGAGATCAAGAAGATGCAGGAGGAGATAGACCGCGCGTTCGAGCAGGGTGTATGGGGCATGTCGAGCGGTCTGATATACCCGCCGGGCACATTCACGAAAACCGACGAGCTCATTGAACTGAGCAAAACGGTCGCCCGAAACGGCGGCATCTATTCCACTCATGTTCGCGGCGAAGGGGAAACCTTGCTCAAGGCGCTTTCGGAGGCCGTTGAAATCGGAGAATGCGCAGGCGTGCCGGTTCAGGTCAGCCATCTGAAGGTTGCGGGAAAACGCCACTGGGGCTCAGGCCCGAAAGCGCTGGATATCATCCAGAAAGCGCTCGACATGGGAATGGACATCGCGGCCGACATGTATCCGTATTTGGCCGGTCACACCGAGCTGCCGGCCGTTCTCCCCTATTGGGTACATAATCAGGGTACCCAGGTACTCCTCGAACGACTGGCCGACCCTCAGAGCCGCGCTCGCATCAAAGAGGAAGGAGTGCAGAGATCCGGCGAGTTCGGCCCCGAGGATTTGACGGGCGGATGGGACGGCCTCACCATCGGCCTCAGCGTGGGACACCCTGAATATCAGGGCAGGAGCATCAAGAGAATCTCCGAAGAACTGCGGAAAGAGCCCATCGACACAATAATGGACATCATTCTCGAGTGCAACGGCGTTGCATTCGTGAACGTGCACGACCAGGCAGAAGAGAACGTGAGACGGTTCATCCGGCACCCGAAAGTGATGATTGGTTCAGATGCCGCCGCCTTCGCGCCATACGGCCTCTTGGGAATGACCATGCCGCACCCTCGTACCTACGGAACGTTTCCGCGAGTGCTTGGCAAGTACGTCCGTGAAGAAAAAATACTCACTTTGCTGGAGGCTATCCGCAAAATGACATCGCTGCCCGCTTCGCGACTCGGCCTCAAAGACCGTGGCGTGCTTGCGCGCGGAAAGAAAGCCGACCTCGTGCTCTTCAATGCTGACACAATTTCTGACCGCGCCACTTACGAGAACCCGAATCAGTATCCGGTGGGCATCAAGGCGGTCATCGTGAACGGCGCCATCGTTGTCGAGGATGATGAACATACGGGCGCACTGCCGGGAAGAATTCTTAAGAAGTAACAGGCCGGAATATCACAGCAGGGATTCACCGCAAACACACGAAGGGCGCAAAGAAACATAGAGCCTTTCGCTCACCTTTCTTTGTCAGCAGCCACTTTTTTTGACAGCGGATACGCGAACCCCGGCGCCAGCAGAAGCGTGCACGCCGTCCCGATTATCCTGTGGAGCGCCGCCGCATGCAACCCTTCATTCACTCCCGTTCCATAGAATCCCGAGAGCGCCATAAAGACCGCTTCCTTGATGCCCAAGTTTGCAGGCACGAGCTTCATCGCTCCGGTGAATGTTGTGACGGCTGCGATTACTCCGCTCGACGCAAGAGACGCATCAATGGAAAAGGCGCGAAACGAATAGTAGACCTCGAGACAGGAAATGGCAAAGATGAGGGAATTGATGATCACGAGCTTCCCAATCATTGCATGGTCTGTTCGGATGGGGCGCCATTCGTTCACAAGGCTGGCCAAGCCGTTGCTGAAAGAGAAGAATCTGCCGTCAATCCTGTGGCCGACGAGAAGAAAACTGAGTGAGCCAATGAAGAGTCCGCCTGCCATGAGGAGCAGAAGCGTGCTTGGCTGTCCGGATGATAACAGCAGCAAAACCGCACAGAAGGTGGTTATCACCACGCGGATGAGCCCTGCTATGGCGCCCGATGCGATAAAAGAACTGAATTTCAGATTATGAAACTTCTGAAGGTACACGGCCTTGAGAGATGACCCGCTGCCGAACGGGAGAATAAGATTGAGAAAGGTGCTCATGCGCGAGAGGCCAAACCACTTCGAGAAGCTAAGATTCAGACCGTAGTGGTCTGTCAGCACTTTCACCTGATAGCCGAAGCACACAATGAGAGCGCCCTTCAGGAGCACCAATACAACAATAGCATCCGCCGACACAGCGGTTATGAGCCGAAACCGCTCTTCATGCCGGATGTAATAGAGAACACCCGCCGCCGCGAGCAGCACGAAAAGAACTAAGGATACTACTCTCCTCCAACGCATCCTCTCTCCTACCCTATCAATGCGTACTCATGGGAGGGCATCCGAAGTTCGCACCAAACGCCTCTTGACTGCCTCACCCACATTTTTGATGTATCGCGCCTGCAAGAAGAAGGAGACAAGGAGCTTTGTGGGGGATACGAAGAGATAGAACAATAGCAGAATGGGATTCGGAAAAACTTTCCCGCGCTCATACCCGAACCGTGCCATGTTCTTCGTCGTTATCATCTGACAGATGAATATTTCCGCCGAATTTAATCCTCCGCCGCGCCAGTTCGCTGTCCTTTCTTTGTCCACACCTGTCTCCTCCGGCCTGTCCCTTACCAAAGAGGAACCGGCCATCGGAACGCTCAACATGCTTTCAGCATAAGGAATTCGAAGGAATTCACACACTTTCTGCAGTTCCGCCTCAGGATTCTCAAGGACATCCTCAAACTTTACGGAATGCACGCGTTTCCCGTCGATGAATCGAGAAGCTGTCGTGGTTGCGGCATTCCATAATCTTGACGTCCACACCGGGCTGTAATTGAACCATGCGCGGATGGTTGAGCCCAAGGGCAGTTCCCGATTGCCCAAGTAACGACGCTTCCACCGATGTTTTTGAGACAGGAGAACATCCCGAGGGTCCCTTACCATATTCACGACTTTGGCCTCAGGAAACAAAGAGAGTATCTCCGGAATGTAATAGACGTAAGCGGGGGTTTTCTCACACACAATCGGTCGGCCACTTTTCCTCGCAGCATGCTTGAGAAAAGCCTCATATATCATCGCGGGATAGTGATTCTCCTCATTCACTTCTCCGACAATCGTGCGCGCTTCTTCCTCGAATCTCTCGTGTTTTCCTTGACTGAAGACCGTGTTGTTCGCATTGGAGAGTAACCGTGCAGTGAGGTCCACGGCCTGCTCAACCGTCAGCATCCGCTCTCTATCTTCAGGCGCCCATAATTTCTCGAAGAAATGAAGCTCGCGCGGAACCGCATACACGAGGGGATGCTTTCCAAGCATCTTCGCCATCATCGTGGTTCCGCTCCGAGGGTTGCCGACAATGAATATCAGCGGTGCTCTCGTTCCCATGTGCAGTTTAAATCTCCTGCTGCTTCGAGCGGAATCGTCACTGAGATCGAATTTTCAGTGTTCCGTCCGCCGTCCGATCCGGCAAAAAATATCCGAACCCCCGGGCAAAATGGAGGCCCGCAAGTAAGCACGGAACCATGACCGCAGCTCTTAGGCTCCTCGTGTGCACGAGCGCCATGACAGCGTGTGCAAGCAGCGTAGCGCTATAGGCGCCGAGGTGAATGAGCAGTGCGACGCGCGCAGAATACGCGAAGAAGGAGCCAGCCAAGAGTGTAAGCGTGCAGAGAGCAAGACCCGACAATGCCGCGTGCGGCAGGCGAAGCAAGCCCAATCTCCTGCTTGTGCGCGCCATAGCCAGATTGCGCTGCACGAAAGACCGAAAGGTCGTGTCGCGACTGTGGCCAACCCGTACTTGAGGCGCAAAAGTGACCTTTTCCCCCGACTTTCTGACCCGGCGTGCAATCTCCAAATCTTCGCAGACATTCAGGGATTCATCAAAGATTTGGGGAAACCCATGCCGAGCTCTCAGGGCGATATCCAGTGCGACTTTGTGTGGAAGCGCCATATTCCACAGCCGGGGGTAGTAACCGTTTCTCAGCACTTTCCGTCCGGCTCGCAGACCGCCCGTGCCGAAGAACGAGTTAAGCACAAAATCAAGCGCACGTGCAAAGGATGAATTGACAGCCGTTAGTTCATCAATGCCTCCGACAAGTCCGATATTCGGTGCGGCTTCCACCACTTCTTTGATTTTTCGCAGCCAGTCGCGACGAAAAACGCAGTCGTCATCGGAAAACACCCAGATATCGCCGCGGGCGACTGCGCACGCGGCATTTAGCCAGCCAGCCCGGTTCATTCCGATGCAGGCCACATACGATATGAGAAAGGGGGTCTGTGCCACGTGCTGTCGCACCGTCGATTCCGATTTCCCATCTGCTGCCGATGCGGCGACCACCACTTCGAACGATGAAGACGGATATTCGATTTCCTGCAGTGATTGGAGAGCGCGGTTGAGGAAGCTCCCGCCGTGACATACCGGCACAATGATGGTGAAGTCCATCGCATTCGTCATCCGACCGCCCGTCGTTCCTTATACAACCCGCGTGCAGCTCCCCAGCACCATGCGAGCTTGAGCGCATACACCACGGGCGCGGTCCAAAACATTCGTGCCAATTTCGGGTTGCGCCCATAAATGCCAAGCGTAACCCATAGTGCGATGAGCGGGGCCGCGAGGAGTGTGAGCAGCGGCGAGCGGAGCACAAATGGGGTATGCAGGAACAAGCGATAGCGGTTGCGCAGAAAAATGGTTTCGGATGCGTGGTCGGCTGAGTGCTTAAGAATCGTTGTGAAATCACTGCGCTCCGGATCGTGCACGACAACGGCCTTCGGCTCAAAGAAAATCCGATAGCCGTTCTCACAAGCGCGGAGCCCAAACTCGGTGTCAGGTCCTATCCTTCTCCCTTGCTCAAAGCTTCCTATCTTTTCCACGAGCGACCGTCTCAGACCCATGTTGGCTCCGGCAATGAATCGTATGTAACCATTTTTTCGACCCAACATATACAGGTGGAATTGGTCTATGTTATGACACAGCCTGATGAAACTGGAAGTGGGGCTTTCAATTGCTCCCGCCACAATGTGTTCGTTCGCCAGCGCTGCGCTCATATGGTCAACCCAGTCTTCCCGCGCAACGCAATCGTCATCTGTAAAGAGCAGATATTCACCTCTCGCATGGCGAAGCGCCACATTACCGGCCTCGCCCACGCCGAGGTTTTTGTCCGTCACATAATACCTCATATTGGGCAACTCACGAGACATCATGGAACAAACGCGTGGAGTTTCATCGGTCGAAGCATCATCCACAACAATGACCTCAAAGCTCTCAAGGCCCACAGATTGACGCTCAAGGGCGCGCAGAGCGCGCTCCAACAGATGATGTCGATTGTACGTGCAGATAATTACGCTGGCTTGCTCAGGCACTTCCTGACTTCCCTATGCGCTACTTCTTAGTCCCCTGAAGCAAAAAGAAAACTTTGCCCTTCTTATCGGCAGGAAACCAGTCCACAGAAAAATTTTCGAAGAGCCTCGAATATCTGTCATATACTTCACTTGAATCTTTGAAATGCCTCACATGGGACGGGAACGGGAAATTGGGCACAGTCGCAAAAAACAGCGCACCCTTCCTGATTCTGTCAATAACCTGGATGTCACGCTCCACATGTTCCAAGAACTCGGTGCAAATAACCGCATCGTAGTCAAACGTATCGAACAAATCTGTCTCAAGAGCATCGGCCACAACAAATGTGAACTCGGGACACGTCCGTCGCGCCCAGTGTATCCGTCTCCGGCTGAAGTCAAACCCGCGGTAATCCTTTATACCCTTATCCCGGAGCAACAGTGCGAGTTGACCGCTCCCGCAGCCAACGTCAAGGACCGCTCGCACTTGGGCGCTGACCATGAGATGAGCAATGATTGTCCACAGAAAATAATGCATGGATTCGGTGTAGTGTTTGTGTGTGCGTTCAGTCCAGATGAATGACCGGTCATACCAGTCCGGCCCTCGCTCGGCCGACCTGATGGTCAAATCCTGTGTGAGGCCGAGTATCGCCTTCGCGCTGCGCCAGATAATCGGAGGACACAAGGCTTTTCCGATCGTTTTCAGCCTATACATTGCCGCCATCTGCGTACCTCAATGTCCTCTCGAATTCGACTTCAGAGTGACCTTTTCGACGGTACAGTCGTCGACCACTCGATTCTTGTAGGTGCAATCCCTGCAGAGATAGAAGCGGTTGTCTCCCAGATTGAACTTTCGGCGAAAAGCTCTTGCTCGCTCGCCCTTCCAAATCAACATAGGCGAACCATCCGCACTCAGATTTCCAAAAGAATGCAGGTCTTTGTATTCATATTCACAAGAAATGACCTCACCTAATGCATCCACGGTGATTCGCTTCCATGGCCGCATGCACGTGAACGGCACTTGCTTCCGTTTGAAGGTTTGACCCTCATATGCGTATCGCCGATATCTCTCCTCGTCCGGAGCAAATTGTCCATCGAGGTTATTGCCTATGGCCGGCGGCATGTCCACAGTCTTGAGTGTGAAGAAATCCACTCCCAGCTCTTCCGCCAGCCGCCGCGCCATCGGGATCTCATGCTCATTATGTTTCATCACGACGAACCTGAAATTCAGGCGAGGCGTCATCGCTCCTTTTCTTTTCTTCGCGCTCACAATGGCTTTGATGCTTGCTATAACCTGATCGAGGTCGCCTCCTTTGCGGTAAACGCTGTAAGTTTCCCTTGTTGCTCCATCCACACCGAACACGAGACTGTCAAGACCCGAATCAACCAATTGTTCTGCCTTTGCCTCATCAAATCGAACGTTTCCGTTTGTGCTCGAATGAACGACGATGTTTCTGGACTTTGCATACGAGATCATCTTGAAGATGTCCGGATTGAGAAATGGCTCCCCCCAGTTCCAAAGGATTATCAGCAGCAGGTAATCACCAACTTCGTCTATCAACTTCTTGAAGGTGTCGAACGGAAGCACACTCCTGGTTCGCGAGGGAGTCACCGATGTAGTGAAACACAGGGGACATGAGAGATTACAGAAGTTAGTTGGCTCCACCTGTGCAATAACCGGGTATCCGAACGGCTTCGATGGTGTGAAGAACTGGTTGAGCCCGGCGACGAAGAAATTGGCTATCCTTTTCCAGCGAAGTCCTTTCACTTCATAGGGAAGAAGCTCGAAACTAAACTTGAATCGACGCCGGAAAATGATGTTCGGAAGTTGGGGAACAATGTCTCCGAACCTGAATATTTTCATGCCATACCACATAGAACTAGGCTCCGAGCCAACTAGTCAAATCACGCCTGATGAGCGTCTGTAGTCTGATGATTTCGTCATGGTATTGACCTTCGAGATATTGTCTTGTTTCGGGCGTCATCTCAACCTTTGTGAGAATCTTCGCCCTGGTTGTGTCGCGCAATTTTACCCACCCTTCTTCTTTCAGAATAAACTTGCCTATTCCTTTCGTCAGGCTTTGGAGCCAGCTCGGCTCTATAAAGAAAGCATTGATCCTTTTGAACCGAGGGACTCCGGAAACGTTGTATTTCGTACCGATACTCGGGACAAAAGTGGCATCGACACCCAAAAAATCGTAGACCTCTTGGGCAAGCACCACGGGATTCTTCTGTAAATCGTCGAATAGGCAGACCTTCACTTCAGCGAAATGCTCGAGGTAGGCACGAACCTGGTCACAGTAGTATCCTTTCGCTGTATAATACCAGGACGAGCTCCAGCCTTCCTTCATTCGGCTCCCTTCCGAAGTGAGTGCTTCTTCAAAGGGAAGAAATTCCCTGTTATCGCGTACAAGATGCATGTACGCCGAATAAGCGCGTTCCACAGGATTCCGGAGCATAATGATGATCTTAGGATTTCCCAAGTACCGTTTCATTTTTGGAATCGCTTCTGCATGATAGTAAAGGTAGTCCGTACTCGCCTCTCCGATGACCGGCCGGCCGCAGGAATCCTCAAATAGTTTGGAGTACGACTCGAATTCGGTCACAATTTTCCTCTTTGTGTCTTTGATCCCGTTTCGACGCTTCAACATACTATCTGCGGCAAAGAAGGCGGGCTCCTTGAGCCTACTCATGAAGACACCAGGATGCATCCTCAAATACTCGTAAAGAGTTGTTGTTCCGCATTTGGCAGCGCCAACGATAAAGAAATTTGGCATTATCACTTTCTTGTGTTCGGTCATGTCGAGGCCGAGCCTGCTCCAACAACGATATCAGCTAACTTCTCCCACGAAAACCGCTCCTTCGTTCTCTCCGCATTGGCCGAATACCTGTGCAGAGTCGCCGGTTCAAGGCTGGCTGAAACCGCTTGAGCCAGCTCTTGCGGGTCGCCGGGAGCCACCAGCCTGCCGTTCACATTGTCTTCCACAACCTCTGCGATGCTTCCAATGCGGCTGCCGACCACCGGGCGGTCAAATCCAAACGCCAACTGGCAGACCCCGCTGCCTGAGGCGCCGACGTAAGGCTGAACTACAAGGTCCGCGGCGCCAAAGTACAATCCAAGCTCTTCGTTTGGAATGTATCTGTCAATTATTCGCACGTGGGGTCCGATCCCGCACCGGTCGATCTGTTCGAGATAGGCTGCCTTTCCTTTCCAGAATTCCCCAGCGATCAGCAGTGTCACTTTTTTTTCGTGGAGAATGGCTGGCATTGCCTCGATCAGTACGTCTAGCCCCTTGTACTCTCTGACGAAACCGAAAAACAGTATCACATCGCCTTTAAATCCAAGCTTTTCCTTTGCCTCCTCCTTAGGATAGCGAACCGGAGACAGGTCGGCATATGAGGGATGGAATGCCGTTATAATGTTCAGGTTGTTTCCGAGCAATTCCCCGGCCTTTCGCGTTTCTTCCCTTGAATGAGTGATCAGTCGGTCCGCCCGCGAAAGAACTGCTCTTGTAGCCAGTTGCTTAAGAAGGTTTTCTTCATGTTCGATAACGTTATGGCATATGACAACAATTTCACACGAAAGCCGGCGCTTCGCGAGCACCATCATACTCCAAAATGGAGCAGCCCAGAAAGCCACCCACCACGGAAGCACGAGAATCTGCGGTTCATATTTCGTAACCGCGCGAATAGCCGACATCCAAGTCAAGGGATTCAGCGAATCAATGATATACTGAACCCCCTCCACCGTAACCGGCAACGCGCTCTCATCCCGGTCGGTTGACCCGGGAAAAAGAATCCTTGGATACTGTCGCTTGAATGAGATGAACTTAACCTCATGCTCGCGCCTCAATGCCCTGCACAGCAGCGTCGTGTAATGGGCTATCCCGCCGCGAAACGGATGCGTGGGGCCGATAAGCACGATTCTCATGTATAAAGGCTTCTCTGAACAACGGCGATGCAGAAGGAGTTCGACGGCTGCCAGCGCTACAAAGAAAAATCCGACGGCTCCTTCTCAGATTCCGACTTCTTGGAAATTTCGAGATTCCACATCCGCCACTTTAACTCTTCGAGCATTTTCCGGTTTACGGCAATCAGGTCGGCCAGCACTCCCGCAATCAGCAGGAAAAAGCCTACGCTAATAAAGAGTGCAGACAAAATGACTGATTGAACATGGCCACGACCTCCACCAGTGAAATAATAGCAGAGAAATCGCAGGCCGAGCAGGAATCCCAGCATCAGCGATACTGCCCCCTGTACCGCAAAGAAGCGAAACGGCCTGTACGTAATGGCAATCCTTATAATGGTAAGTACGGAGTGAAGCACATAGGATGGAACGCTCTTGACAAGTCGAGAGGGCCGCAGGTCTTCGTTGACGCGAATTGGCACCGATGTGATTGCCATCCCTTTTTGACCGGCCTGAATTATCATCTCCAAGGTGTACGTGTATTCGTGAAACACGTTCAGACGCATTGCGGCGGAACGGCTGATAGCTCGAAATCCGCTCGGCGCATCCGGTATGTTCGCCTTGCTGGCCAGCCGGACCGCCCAACTGCCAAGTTTCTCCAATTGTTTTTTGACAAAAGAAAAATGCTCGATATCCTTGATAGGGCGAGCTCCTATCACCAACTCCGCCTTCCCATCGAGAATTGGCTGGATCAACTTTGGAATGTCCTCGGCGCAGTACTGATTGTCCGCGTCGGTATTCACGATGATGTCAGCCCCGGCTTTCAGACTCGCCTCCAGTCCCGCCATAAAAGCTCGCGCCAATCCTTGGTGGCGCGGCAATCGAACAACATGATCCACTCCGTGGGCACGCGCGACTTCAGCGGTGCCATCCGTGCTTCCGTCATCTACGACGAGCCATTCGACAACAGTAATGCCTGGTAAGCTGCGCGGCAGGTCTGCCAATGTCATCGCCAATGTCTCTTCTTCGTTGTGGCAGGGAATCTGTATTATGAGCTTCACGTCGGTGTCCTATTCGATGGAGAGTGAATCAACGTGCACTCCGAGAGCCCGCGTGTCGTCATTTATTCCCAAGTGCCGGGCAACGAACGTCGCAGATGTTATTCGGATGTTCATCAATTCCCGCAAATCCGGCAACGTGAAATAGTATGAGTTGGCTTTTTTATGGGAAAACTTCAGCGCACTCCCATCTGCAAAGACCGCAAGGTCCAATTCCTTATCCTTGAGCGGAGTCCAGCCTGATGTATTCAGTACCAGCCATCTGTCTTCGGGTTTAATCGTGTATCGTATACCTACTATCGAAGAATCCCCGTCCGTCCAGCGACTGCCTTCGTGAAAGTTTAGGAGGTTGTCGGGGCAGTAATGTAAAGGCAGAATCCGTGCGGTATTGAGAAGCTTTTCCAACAATATTTCCTTGTCTACCCTATAAAGAATCAGGTTCCTCCTGGAACAGACGAAGGAAGTCGGAGGAAACGTCTCGGATACGGCTGACTTGTGAAATTCATACGTCAGGCTATCCGTTGTGGCGAGGAAATCTCGAATAATCCGCCTTCCCGACAACAAGAAGACATCCCGGTAGCCGGAGCCGCAGGTTAATTCTATGACGTCTCTCGACATAAGATTGCGTTGATTCCCTATGTCAAAAATCGGAAGGCCATAGTAATAGGAAAGCGGCGTCATTATTTCGCTATCGAACACGTTTTCTCCGGACGGTCCTGTGATATCGTGTTCACAGAGAAGCAGGAGGTCGCCTTCGCCGACATGCCCCGCAATTGCCTCCAGGCAACCATTCGGGCCCACGTCAACCGCGATTTCGCGTGCCCAATGGAGCGACGTAAAGTACAGTGGATAGACCGACATTAATCCGACTACGAGAATCATAATGGCGTTCGACACTCTTTTGTGGCTGCGCAGATATCCCAAATACAGAGATATAAGAAGTAGTGAGTACGGCAGCAACTCACTTATCATATATCTCACCCAATCGTACTGAAAGAACGTAGCGAAACGGATGACCACCCCGTATGTCCAGAACGATATCAGAAAAACGAACAACGCGGCCGTGATAATATCTTTGCGCTTTCCGAAATGATATATGGACGCCAAAAAGAGCACGCACGCGACAGGCGACAGGTAAGACATCACCACAAGTAGGTTGCTATATTTTAACGAAGCCCATCCCATGTTCAGTATCCATTCATATCTTTTGGAGAAGCCTGCAAAATCCTCCGTAAACGCCACTTGGTACGCTCTGTACACGCCTGCGAGGATGACCGCATACAAAATGAAGGGCAACATACCCCTTGCACGTGACACGAGATTGCGCATGGCGCCGTGAAGTCGTTCGTTCCGGGACACGATTAGAAGAAAGCCGAGGAGCAGCGACGAACCGACGAACAAGGTCAGGGATTTCTCCCAATCATTCCCGAACACTCGCCGGAAAGAATATCCATATATGTCATAGCAATACGGAAACGAATAGGTCAATCCATATATGACCGAAACGCCAAAAAGAACGAATACCGAGCCAAAATACAAGAGCAACTGAGTTCTCATTCCATTTCTGGGGAGAAAGAGCGCCGCAGT
Organism: Candidatus Abyssobacteria bacterium SURF_17; assembly: GCA_003598055.1. GTDB lineage: Bacteria > Abyssobacteria > SURF-5 > SURF-5 > SURF-5 > SURF-17. Next base: position 28,858 of record QZKI01000089.1, read on the forward strand.
CACCAGCAGCACAAAGTAAAAGGGCATATACATAAAACCACTGATTTTGGTGAGGAATAGACAGAACATCAATCCTGCTGAACGGAAGAGGTATACAGGTCTTGGTTCTCTCCCGAGTCCGGCTTCGTTAAAATACTTCACGAGATAATAAAAGCTCAATGAGGAAAACGCGAGCACAACCACATCAGCCACCGGATACTTGGAGAAATACACATGGGCTGGATTGATTGCCAGGAAAAAGGGGGCCAGGCAAGCCGCAAATCTGTCTCCACCGGAAATCTCGAATGTAAGCAGGTAAAAACCCACGAGCGAGAGAAGCGAGAAGAAGACTAAAGAGTAAACCCCATTCCCGTCACCAAGAAAGCTTCCGAATATCGACATCCACAAGGGATGAAGCGGATAGAATTGGAAAACATATTTGGATTTCGCGAGATTGGTTATATAGATTCCCGGATGGTGCCTGCCCTCATACTTTTTCGGCAATCCTCCATGGATCTGGTCGCGCAATTCAAAAAGATTATAACGGTCATACAGTTCCTTTTGGCCACTGTCGAGGCGAGCGCGCACGTGATCAGTCAAAAAGGTGCTGCCGTCCTTTTCATAGTGCGAAGCCATGGTCATGTAGAGGCCCGCATCCCAGCCCCCAACGAGGTAGAAATATGGTCGAGCCCGAAAAAGCAGGGCAAGGAGCAAGATAAGCGCTATTACCAAGCCAAACGTGCCATTCCTTGTTATCTTCGGCGTGAGCAGTTTCACATAGAGCAGGAATGATAACAGGCCACATATTACCGCGATGATTGGATTGAAGTGGTGAAGCGCCAGCAAGAGGACAGACCAGACACTGACAAACACAAGAAGCGCCACAAAAAGGTCAAAAATGGTCGCGGGATGATTTCTCGGTATCTTCATGCAACGGAATCGCCAGTAAGGATCAGAATCTCTTCCAACACCGCACCGCCCCACATACCCGGTCAATTCGCGTGGGATATGCGTTCCTTCAACCTGTGTGTAGCTTCGTGGATTTGCTGGTGACCGCGAGCAAGACAGGAAGTGCCCGCATGTCTCTTTCATCAGCGCGTGGATGGCCTTCTCCCTCTTGGCCGCACGACAAAAATCGATCAGCACTCAATGTCGCTAAGTCGACAGATGCTGTAGTTCATTCTCAGCCCAGTGCACGCACTGTGGGAGGAAATCAGGGACGCCAGGAATACATAAAATATGTCGCGCTGCGTCGCACTTATTCGTTCCGACCGCGCGCTGTTTGCGAATCCGATTGATTCCTTACGACAGTAAAATTCTGCCGCGATTGTAACAAAGGCTAGGAGGACTGTCAAGGATTTGTCGAATGCTCGGTGATGCTGTCACTAGTGAAGCATCACCGAGTTGCTCGCGACCTCTTAGGTCTATAGAGAATCATATTCATTCCAAAAGCATATACGGGAGCTTGCAAAGAAACGGCGAATGTTTTATACTGCGGTCGGGAAAATCCAAGGCCGCGTGTTGTTGATCCGGCGGCGAATTCATACGCGGCGGCCTCCATAGATGATTTCAGGCGACAGCGCTTGTCTCCGTGGCGACATCTCTTTCTGCCCTTTAAAGCGAGTGCATCCCGTGCTTCCCACGCGGAGGGTCAGGAAATGAAAATGAAGGTGGCCGCGTTTCAGACAGGACCGATTGAGGGCGCTCCTGAACAAACCGTCCAGCGGGCCCTGCAATTGCTCGACCGCGCAGGCGAGCAGAAGGTGAAACTCGCGGTATTCCCCGAAAGTTACTACCCGGGCTCCCATCTCCTGAAGCTTGCCAAGAACAATCCGGATAGATACGATGCACTGTTCTCCCAATTCAAGGCTCTCGCCGAGCCAGTTCCGGGGCCGACAAGCAGTCGTATCAGTGACAAGGCACGGGAACATGGGATGCACGTTGTCTTCACTATGGCGGAACTGGGTCCGAATGGGCGCCTATACAACGCTTCGGTACTCATCGACCATCAAGGACAAGTTCTGAACGTGCACCGCAAGACGATTCTCACGCCCACCGTCGAGACTCCCGAGTTCACTCCCGGGAATGAGTTCAACGTGACGGACACCTCGATTGGAAATATCGGCCAACTGATATGCGCCGACTCGAGTTGTCCGGAATCATCACGCATCCTCGCGATCAAGGGAGCGCAGATTGTCTGCCTTTCGATGGGCGGCTTCCGGGTCGAGGTGAACGGACGCGACATGATGGGCGCCGTAATGGACCTTTGCCACGCATCCAAAACGAGAGCGGTTGACAACTCCATCTTCCTTATTGTTGCGAACCTCTCCTGCAGGATCGGGGCATTCGAATATTTCGGGAAGAGCAGAATCATAAACTATCTCGGCGAAGTATTGGCAATGGGCTCCGAGGGACCTGACAGGGAAGAACTCGTCATTGCCGAAATTGACGTCGACGACCTGGCCATGCTGCCGCTGAGAATGATGTCTCGACGGCGGCCCGAAATCTATAAAGAAATTCTCCTGCCCAACCCTGAAGCGAAGGGCGTCGATGGGCGTTTCCTCTGGTCTTCCACGAAATGACCTGCATAACAGCAAGGTCAATACCTTGGGAACAGCCCAGGCAGCAGGGAACATCATGACGGCCAACAGGAGAGACTTCCGTGAGTTTCCGCATCGGTATTGACACAGGCGGCACGTTTACAGACGTCACGCTCGTTGACACACGAACCGGCCGATACTCCCGCGTCAAGACTCCAACCACTCCCGAGGACCTGTCCACGTGCTTCATCGAGGGGATTCAAAGGGGAATTCGTGCCGCAGGAGCCGAACCAGAACTTGTTGATTCAATTTTTCATGGTACCACGTTTACGACTAACCTCATTTTGGAGCAGCGATTCTCGCGCCTCGGCCTTATTGTGACGGACGGTTTCAGGCACATGCTCGAGATTGCAAGGCAGACAGTTCCCGGAGATTTGGGGGACATCAGCACATGGATCAAGCCGGAACGACCGGTCCCTTTGGAAAATGTTGAAGTCGTAACCGAACGGGTCAACGCGGCGGGCGAGGTGCTCGTTGACCTGGACGAGGAGCAGGTGAGACAAATCGCACACCGATACCGGTCCAAGGGCATTGAATCCATCAGTATCTCGCTTCTTCACTCCTACGCGAATTCTGCTCACGAAATACGAATCCGGGACATTTTCAAAAAAGAATATCCCGAGTGCTTCGTATCCATTTCTTCCGAGGTACTGCCAGAGTTCAGGGAATACGAACGGACAACGACGACCCTCATCAACTCGTTCGTCGTGCCATATATTTGGAGATACGTTGAGCAGATTGAGGCAAGGCTCCGAGAGGCAGGCATAAGAAACCACCTGTACATCATGAAATCGAGCGGTGGCTCCATCAGCGCTCGCGAGGCAGCGCGAAAGCCCATTTATACGGCTTTATCCGGTCCCGCGGCGGGCGTCATTGGGGCCGCACGCGTGTGCGCGGTTGCAGGTCATGAGAACCTTATCACCTTCGACATGGGGGGCACCTCGACCGATATCTGCCTTGTTGAGAAAGGCCTTCCACGAGCAACGACAGACGGGCGAATCTCAGCATACCCTATCAAGATTCCCATGCTCAACGTCGTTTCGATTGGCGCTGGCGGCGGTTCAATCGCGTGGGTTTCACCGGGAAAAGCGCTAAGAGTTGGCCCACAAAGTGCAGGAGCACAGCCCGGGCCGGCATGCTACGACAAAGGCGGAACTGACCCCACCATCACGGATGCAAACCTTGTGCTCGGCAGGATTTCGTCCTCGCTCCTTGGCGGAGAAATGAAGCTGAACAGGTCGAACGCTGAGCTTGCCGTCAGCAAGCTCGGTGATGCGCTCGGGCTCAGCGCCGTCGACGCAGCCGCCGGTATCCTCGAAATCGCGACGTTGAACATGATAAACGGGGTCAGACAGGTAACCACAAGAAAAGGACGCGACCCGAGAGACTACACATTTGTCGCCTTCGGCGGCGCCGGCCCTCTCCATGCATGGAAGGTAGCCGAACTCCTTGGCATAAGGAAAGTAATCGTGCCCGCAATGCCGGGTGTTCTCGCATCGCTCGGGCTTCTCTTCACCGACCTGCGCGAGGACCATGTGTGCACGTTCATTCAAAGGGAACAAGAGATCGACCTCGAAAGGCTCAATGAACTCTTCACGGGGTTGGAGCGTGAAGCCACCGAATCTCTCCTCAGAGAGGGCGTGCCTATCGACAAGATTCTTATTCAGCGGTCCGTGGATATCCGCTACGCGGGTCAGGCATATGAGGTGAAAGTGGAGGCTCCGGCGGGCCCGTATTCCCAGCGCGAGATAAACGTAATCGTCAGTCGCTTCCACGCGGAACACGAGAATCTCTTCGGGTATAATTATCGCGACAAACAAACTATCGAGATAGTCAACCTCAGGGTCGGCTCCGTTGGTCTGCTGGACAAGCCCCGACTTGTGCAGGTCGAGTCAGGGAACGCGGAACCGCCAGCCCCCGATTGCGTCCGCAAAGTCCTCTTCTATGCGGACACCGGGTTCGTTGAGTGCCCCGTGTTCACAAGAACGCGGTTGAAAGCAAATAATGTCATTTCCGGGCCCGCTGTCATCGAGGAATACGACTCGACGACACTAATCAATATCGGCAAGAAAGCCACAGTCGACAAGTTCGGCGACCTCATTATCATCTGACATCCGAGGTTAAGGTATGTCTATGCGTCCCGAAACGGACCCGATACTGTTGGACATAATCGAAGGAACCATCGAATCGGCGGTCTCCGAGATGGAGCTTGCCGTCGAAAGGACTGCCCGCTCGGTCGTGCTCCGGGAGCAGCACGACTATCGGGCAGCCATAAACGACCGCGCGGGACGGAGCGTCTCACGGGTTTCGTTTGCCGCCACCATCGATTGCATCCTCGAGAAGTATCCCATCGACCAGATGGAAGACGGCGATGTGTTCCTTTACAACGACCCTTACCTGTCGCACGGAGGGGTCGGACACCTTCCGGACATGTGCGTGATCCGGCCTGTCGTGCATCAGGGGGACGTCATCGCCTTCGTCCAGATGTTCGGCCATTGTGAGGACGTCGGCGGCCTGACCATGGGAAGCATGATACCGACGGCGACCAGCATTTTCCAGGAAGGCGTCATGGTGCCGCCCATCCGGCTCTACCGTCGAGGAGAAATCAACGAGGAAGCCTATGAGATCATTCTCCGCAACTCGCGGATGCCGGAAAGCCTCAGGGGCGACATTGACGCGGAGATCGCGGCAACAAGAATCGGGAGGAATCGGCTGGTCGAGCTGTGTCAGAGATACGGAAAAGGCGTCGTCCTGGACTTGATGGAGGCGCTTCTCGAACGCTGTACGCGTGCCATCAAGGGGGGCGTCCTGCCGCTGATACCAAATGGAGAAGGGGAATTTGAGGACTTCATCGAATTTGACGGCGTCATTCCCGATAAGCCGTACAAGATAAAGGTCATGCTGAGGAAAACAGAAGAAGAAATTGTGTTCGATTTCAATGGCACCTCCGAGCAGGCGGCAGGCGCAATCAATTGGCCCGCGACTGACAAATACTATGCACGGATACTGTCTGCAATTTTCAAGGGACTTCTTCCCGGCCTCGTAATCAATGAAGGGGCGGTTGACGTTGTGAGAGTGGTTGCACCGCCTGCGGGGACGTTGCTGAATCCGATATTTCCCGCGCCGACCTCCAACAGGACGAGAGCAATGCTGCGTTTAAGCAGCGTGATTTCCGGGGTTTTGGCGAAGGTTGTCAGAGGAATGGTGCCAGCCGATTCTAATCTCATCACCACGTATGGCGTTCACGGTCGCGATACGTCTGGAAGGCCGTTTTTCTTCCGTGAAATCCTGGGAGGCGGCTCCGGCGCAAGGCCGTATGCCGATGGAAACGATGCAGTCGACGTGGTGCCCGAATCAAAGAATGTGCCGGCGGAATTCGCAGAAACAATGTTCCCCGTGCTGATCAAGAGGCTGGCGCTCTACCGGGATTCCGGCGGCCCCGGGAAATATCGGGGAGGGCTCGGGTATGAGAAAGACTTCGTCGTTTATGCCGATGGAAAGTTGACGTTGAACGCAGACCGCACACGTTTCGCCTGCTGGGGGCTGGAAGGCGGCAAAGCCGGAAAATGCGGAGGGGCAATAATAAGTCCGGGAACCGCTGAGGAGCGTATTGTGTTTGGTAACGTCGACAATGTTCCCATAAGAAAGGGCGACGTCATAAGGATCAGAACATCGGGTGGAGGCGGCTGGGGAGACCCTCTCGACCGAGACCCATATCTTGTTGCATCTGATGTGCTGAGAGGACTCGTGTCACCCGAGAGTGCCCGGAACGACTACGGCGTGGCGGCCGACTTGTCAGATGGAGGATTTGATGAAACGGAGACTGAGCGCCTGCGGACTGAATTTCGGCGCCGACGGCCGCCATTGAGATTGTTCGACAGAGGCGAACATGCGGAGATGCTTATCACGAAAGGAATTATCTCTGTCTCGAATAATCCCGCACTATCTGGGGGACAGGATGACTGTCGATAACCGAAATAGTGTCATGCTTAAACAGCGTAAGCGGAAAGGTTTCTTGTCAGACCTCAGCGTCTGAATCTGTTTGCGAAAAGCACATTTGATGATATATACTCTGTGCAAAAGGAAGTTTGTCCAATCTCGGAACTGGGTCGTGGGTTTGTGGATGGCAACGTGGATCGGAGGGAGTCGCGATGAAAGTATTCAAACTTATAACCATCATTGTCGTGACAGTCTTGCTGTTGGTGTCGTGTGCGGATACTCCAAAGTGGCAGACGGGCGCAGCCGCGGGCGGCGGTATCGGAGCGGTGACCGGAGCAGTCATCGGGCATCAGTCAGGGAGAGAGATTGAAGGCGCCCTTATCGGCGGTGCCGTCGGCGCAGTGGCCGGTGGATTGATTGGAGCTCAGCTTGACAAGCAGCAGGCCGAACTGAGCCAGGTAGCCGAAGTTCAACGTCCAAGCGAGGAAGAGCTCGTTGTCATAATGCATGATCAGGTACTCTTCGACGTTAACGAATACACGTTGAAGCCGGGCTCTGAGGACAATCTGGCGAAGGTTGCGGACGTAATAATCAAGTACCCGGACTTCAATATCCTCGTGGAAGGCCACACTGACAGCACGGGCAGTGATACATACAATCAATGGCTTTCCGAGAAGAGAGCCGAGTCCGTTGCCTCATTCCTCGTCAGCAGAGGAATAGACGGAATGCGCGTTCAAACCATCGGCTATGGCGAGACCCGGCCGGTTGCGACAAACGATACGCCGGAAGGTCGCCAGCAAAACCGCAGAGTCGAGATTCATATCACGCCGAGGCAGGCCTAACGAGATTGTACCGAAATCGCGATGGTAAGTCTTCCGGGGCACGGTACGGGCCGTGCCCCTGCGTTGTATTCCCTATTCTTGGAGAGGCGTACGGCCGGGCGCCCTCATGATTGTCCCGTTGCTCGTAGGGGCGCAGCATTGTGCCCTTGCAAAAGACCGATGTGAGGAACCATGAACACCTGGAAAAAGACCACGTGTGTGCTCTGTGCCGTCAATTGCGGGCTTGAAGTTCAGACGGAAGGCAATCGCATCACGGCGGTTCGTCCGGACAAGGACTCCCCGCGCAGCCAAGGTTACGCATGTCGAAAAGGCTTGTCAATCGCCCATTTCCAGAATCACGCCGAGCGCTTGACCCATCCACTGAAGAAGGTTGGCAGCAGGTTCGAGAAAATCTCATGGGAGCAGGCCATCAGCGAGATCGCGGCGAAACTGAGAAAGGTCGTGGATGAGCATGGCCCGAAATCCTTCGCATACATGGGTGGCGGCGGACAGGGATGTCACTTTGAGGCGGCATTCGGCGTGCGACTCCTGAGGGGGCTCGGCTCACGCTATCACTACTCCGCTCTTGCGCAGGAGCTGACGGGCTTTTTCTATGTCCAAGGGGAGTCATACGGCCGCCAATATCTCCACGTTTTCCCCGATGTCGAGCGAACCGACGTGCTCGTGCTGTGGGGGAGCAATGCTTGGCGGAGTCATGGGATGCATCGGGCACGGCCGGAGATAATGAGAATAGCAAAGGACCCGAATAAGCTTCTCATAGTCATTGACCCGTGCAAGACCGAGACTGCCCTGCGCGCCAACATCCACCTCGCACCAAGGCCGGGCACCGACGCATTGCTGCTGAAATCCATGATTTCCATGATCCTCGACGCCAGAATCTACGATGAGGATTACGTGACTGAGCACGCCAAGGGCTTCGGGGAAATTCTGCGTCTGCTTTCGAATTTCGACGTGACCGAGGCGCTGAAGGTCTGTCAGCTTGACGAGGGTGAAGTGCGCGAGGTTACGCATCTCCTTGCCGCAAACAGATGTTCCTTCCGGTCCGACCTTGGCCTCCTCATGGGCCGCCACAGCACCATCAACTCATACCTTGAGATGATATTGCTCAATCTGCTGGGGTGTGTCGGGCAGCCGGGAGGGAACGTTTTCCTCGGGCATCTTGTGCCGCTCGGCAGTCACACGCCGATTGACGACCCATCAAACTGGCGCACCGTTGAGACCGATTTCCCGGCTATTATGGGCGTTTACCCGCCGAACGTGATGCCGGAGGAAATATTGAGCCAAAAGCCTGACCGTCTGCGCGCCGTTCTCGTCAGTGGCTCGAACCCGCTTCGCTCCTATGCCGACACCAAGGCATATGAAAAGGCGTTTCAGGCATTGGACTTGCTCGTGACCATGGAAGTTGCTATGACCGAGACCGCTCAGCTCTCTCATTACGTTCTGCCCGCCCTATCGGCATACGAGAAGTGGGACGGCTCGTTCTTCTCATGGAAATACCCGGAGTATTACTTCCACCTGCGCCGACCGGTATGCGAGCCCATCGGAGAACCAAGAGAAGAAGCCGAAATTGTGACCATGCTTGCTGACGCGCTCGGCCTAATCCCCAGCTATCCGGCAGAGCTTGAAAGACTGGCCGCAAAAAGCCGCATCGAGTATGGAATCGCGCTCATGAATTATCTCTCGGAAAATCCTCAAAACGCCGATATGCTCCCGTTCGTGGTGGCGAAGACGCTGGGCAAAGCCCTGAAATCGCCTGCTCTGTCCCTTTTCTGGGCGATTCTGAGCCGGTATTGCCAGACAGCAGGCGCGAAACTCGAACGCGCCGGCTATGCTCCCTCACCGGTGCTCGGCAACGAGCTGTTTGAAAAATTCCTGCGGACGCCGGGCGATGTCCTTGTGTCGGTACAAGACATGGAGAACAACCTAGCCGAAAACATCAAGACGCCCGACGGCAAAGTGCATCTCCATATCCCGGCACTTGATGAATGGGTCGAGGAAATCAACCCGAAGGACGAGCTGGCCAGACTGCAAAGCACGGGCTATCCCATGCTGCTGGTCGCTGGAGAACGGACTGACTTCAACGCGAACTCACTCATGCGCAACCCGGAATGGACGGGCGGCACACGCGCCTGCGCCATGAGGATACATCCGGACGACGCAAAAGAGTTGGGACTTCAAGACGGAATGACGGCGCTCATTGAAACGGAAGCCGGTTCACTCGAAGCGCCGGTTGAGCTTAGCAATAAGCCGCCGCGCGGAATGGTTGTTATCCCCCACGGGTTCGGGCTTCAGTACTGCGATCAGGTTGACGGGGTGAACGTCAATTACCTTGCTCCTGCTCGAAACCGTGACCGCCTCGCCGGGACACCTCTGCATAGATTCATTCCCTGCCGCGTGTCCGCACGAAGAAGCTCCTAGAAATTACATGAGATTTGAGTCATAAGTATCTGTAATTACGTATATTACAATTTATGCCATTGAGCAATGCATGAGTTCAATGGAGTATTTGGGTTTAGAAAACTATGGATGTCTTACGCCGCCTCTACCATGCGTTCAAATGAAGGCTTGTTACGTTTTCGGAATCAGGCAGATGAATCGCATCAGTCGGTCGGTCTCATTCCTGAACTGGTGCTGTTCCTCCGGAAGAAGAAAGACAACGCTGCCTGCGTCCGCATTGTGCCGTCCCTTATCAGAAACAACCACCGCGCTCCCCTCCAGAATGAACACCTCGTGCTCCCATGGATGCTTATGGTATGGGGTATGGCCGCCAGGCTGCACATCGAACACTCGCATGTAGAATTTCTCTGCGCCGTCCTCCTTTGAAATCACCCAGCGGATGGATACTCCTTGTGCACCTTCGTCCTTTACTTCGCGAAGTTCGACATTGCGAAAATCGGCAATCTTCATGATGGCATTCTCCGCACCAGTTCATCATTTTTCAAGGAAATACTCCACTGTGGTGACCACTCTGACTTGCTTCCGGTCGGGTGAGTATCGGTCCCGGTCCTCGATTGAGAAAAGGCCTTGGTGTGCCTTGCGAATGGCGCCTACCTTGCTTCCCGAATCTTTGGCGAACTGTTCAGCCGCTCTTCGTGCATCCTTCGTTGCAAGAGCGACCATCTCGGGCTTAATGGCGCTCAGGCCGGTAAATATGAATTCCGCCCTTTGACCATATTCTTCCGTAACCAGAACAATCCCTTTGCTGACCAATTCGCCTGACTTTTCCATAACCTGCTTGACGAGCGGCACATTGCTTGAACGAAGCATTAAAGTAGCCTGAGCCAGGTAGCGGTAAGGGAGCTTTTCCCTGTCCTGTATGTATGCCTGCGTCTGAAAATCCGTGATGCTAACAGGCGATTCCGATATATCTTCCTCACTGAAACCTTCTTTGAGCAAGAATTCCCTGATTTCCTTTCGATTCGTATCAATTTTGCGCTGCAGCTTCAATAGATCGTTATCGGTCTCCTTGAACGTGACCGGCCAGATGGCCAAATCTGCATCCACGTCTCGCTCCGAGAACCCTTTGACAGTAACGTATCGCTCGGCTGCACGCACCTTATACAATGCGCTTGCAAGGAAGAACCCGGCAATCACGATTCCAAGGCCTATGCTGAGACCCAAGACCGCCGACGCAGCAAAGGAATTGTTTTTCATTTTCTGCCTCCGTGCATGGATGTTCGCTCAATGCCTCCAGCCAACGTACTCTGTCACCACGAAGAAACTGTGTTCTGTAAGTCATTGCGAGCGGAGGGCCCGCAGGCCCGGCGAGGAAATCTCCTCGGCAGCCCTCCGATTGTGCGGAGATTGCTTCGCTTCGCTCGCAATGACAGTCGCGGCCATACGTGTTTCTTTCACAAGCAATCCGTCTAAGGCGGGTTCTTGGTCGGAGTGGCAACTTAGACATCTTCACTCCAGAGGTCGCGGATCACCCTGGTCTTATTCGGGGGCTCAACCCGAATATCAGCGTCCACCTCTGTCAGACACGCAAAGCAGGGTTTCCCATTCACCATCATCCGACATCTGAGGCAAAATCCGAGTTTGCAATTAATGAAATATGCCAGTCCCGGGTCAAGGTTTTCGCGAATATAGAGCAGACAATCGTGCACGCTCATGGAGCCATTCAAAGGAACCTCGTATGTCTCAAATCGAGGAGCCCGGTCCGTCTCCGGGTCATATCTGAAACACTCGACTCGTATTGTCTTCTCCGCTTCCATAGCCTCTCTTCTTTACTTTCGCGTTAAGGATGCCGTCGCAACACCGATGGCTTCCTGAAATGTCAGCCTGCCGATTGGCGGGGTTATGCTTGTCACCACCGGCGGCTCAAACGAGACAGCATCTTCCCCATCTTGTTTCGCTATTTCCACTGTTTTAAGCCATTCATCATTATCGGTATCGGTAAAATCGCGCCTGAAGAACTCACCACGGCTTTCCTTGCGCGCATGTCCCGCCTTGGCGCTCAATTCCAAACATGTGAGTAAATTCCTTAATTCAAGACAACGAATCCATTCGTCATTCAACCGCCTGCTTTTTGTGCCGAGAATCGCCGTCTCTTCCAGTTCACTCTGCACCTGTTTCAATTCCTCGAGGGCGGATTTCAGGCCATTGCCATCCTTGATGACCCAAAGCTTCTTGCCCGAAACATCGTGCATCCGCCGCGTCAACTCGGCAACCCGAATTCCTTGAGTTCTTGCTATGGGTCTCGTGATGCATTCGAGGACGCTCTGCACCTGCTGCTCGTCGGCGGATACATGACTGACCTTGCTGACACATTCTGACGCTGCCTCGCCGGCAATTTTCCCCTGCACCCCGGCCTCGGAACAGGCGGATGCCACCCTGACGGCGCCCCAAAGCCCACCCGAGCATTCGCCAGCGGCGAAAAGCCCGGGAACGGTGCTTTCGGCCCTTTCGTTTACTTTGATGCCGCCGAGCATGTAGTGGGCGGCGTTACCGCACTCGATTCGCCCGACCTTGCAATGTTCCAGTAATTCAGGCAACAGATGCGTGAACTCGTGCCGCTTCTCTTTGAAGCGCTCGATGAACTGAGCCTTGACACCTTGAATGATCATCTCGACCATTTCCGGCCCCAAATGCTCGAGTGAAAAGAACACCCCACCATTTGGACCGCCCCGTCCGGCCTCGACTTCGAGTTCGCTCGCAATCGCTACGATCCCCTTTGTGCTCTGCTCCATGGTTTGCGGGTCATATTTCTGCATGAACCGCTCGCCTGAGGCGTTGACTAGATGAACGAAATCGCCGACGCCGGGAAACTGGCTGAAGATATAGAGACATATCGAGCCGCGCGCTTTCGGAGGCCAATAGACCGTGAAGGGGATGAACTGCACCATTTCCATAGAAGTAAGCTTCGCACCGGCGCGATACGCCATGGCGATGCCGTCGCCGCTCAAGTCATATGGGCCGGAAGTCGTTCGGTACGCCCTGTGCCAGCCGCCGCTTGCAAGGACTACGGCCTTAGACTGTATCAGAACCGTCTCGCCCGTTTTGATGTCGAGCGCGACCGCTCCGGCCATACGGCCACCAGTCGTCAGCAAATCCACAACCATATGGTCTTGCAGGACGGGAATTCCCAATTCCTTCACTTTCTTCCGGATGGCCCGCACCCAGAGAACGCCGGAAGCGATGACGCCTCGCGCCATTTCCTCCGCATGGGCGGACTCGTACGTGTATATCCGCATGCCCCAGTCCATCAGGTCCTTGATGCTCCGCGGACAATATTCGACGTATTTCTCGACCATTCTCTGGTTATTGAGATACAATCCCTCGCGCACGATGTCGGAAAAGAATCGTTCGGGGCTGTCCCGCTCGTCACCGGGGAAACCGAGCGCAATTGCGCTTTTGCCGTCAAGGTTGAAATCTGCGCCCGCCATTTGCGAGGCGCCACACTGGCTTATCTTCCCCTTAGTGACAATGAGCACATCTATCCCGCGCTGCCGTGCCTCGATGGCCGCCGGGCCGCCCGCGCCCTCGCTTCCGACAACGAGAAGGTCGGTTTTCATAGTCCGGTCACACGATGTCATGGTGTTCACGTTCTCATCCCTGCGTTTTCACTGACCCGCTCGGCTGCCGGTAGATGAAGTGACAGCAATCGCCCCCGCGAGTGAGCTGCGATTTCACTTCGAGCTGGAGTTTGGGATTGTACCCGTTGAGCAGGGCAACGTCAATGTACTTGCAGTAGTGCTCCGCATATTTCTCGAGTCCTAATTCTTTCAGCTTGTCTGCCAGACGGCATCGTGTAACCCGTATGTGAAGCTCGCCGTCAACGAGCTCGGGCGTCATCTCGTTGCCGCTGACATCCAAATCGCCAAATATGAAGAAATTCATGAGCGTAAGCGGCCGGCTGGCTTCTCTAACAAGCCGAGCGATACGTTGGCCGCGTTCCTCGCCGAATCGGACGATGGCACGGCCAACCATGTCCAGCCCTTTGTGGCCGAACTCAACGTCCGCCTCTCGCGCCAGCGAGGCGAGCAGATGCATGATGTGCTGGTCGCCGGGCACCTTGTATGTGTTGCCCGTTTCCTGTATCTCTTGCGAAGCGGCCAGAAGGTCCTCCATGCTAATGCCATCCCCACGCTCGTTCATCGCAGCCTCCTCTCTATCTGTACATCCCAACGGTATGATTATAACAGAACCTGAGTCAAGTGAGGTTATCCCTGTGCGTTCTTGTTGAAGTATCCATGTAGTGCGCCCACTGACCGGGTTTTCCTCTCGCAAAAATAGCCCTTTTGTGGTAAGCTTGTTAGCGAATGTTTTTGCGATACCTTTTGACCCGTCGGTGGGAGGCGCGAACAGTGGCGGCGCACCCGAATTGGCCGGCCATGCAATCGTTATCGCGACAGAAAATGAGAGGAGACCAAAGAATGGCCAAGGCAAAGGCAGGCGATACAGTTCGAGTGCACTATACCGGATGGCTCGAGGACGGGACCGTCTTCGATTCCTCCGCCGACCGTGACCCGTTGGAGTTTCAATTGGGCGAGGGTCAGGTAATAGAGGGGTTCGAGGAGGCAATAGTCGGCATGGAGGTCGGCGAATCGAAAACCGCCAACATCTTGCCTGAAAAAGGCTATGGCCCTCATTATGGCGAGATGGTCATCGAGGTCGGACGCGAACAGTTTCCGCCACACATCGCCCCTCAAGTTGACCAGGTTCTTCAGCTGCAGCGGCCCGACGGAGACCGTATCCGAGCCATTATAACCAACGTATCCGAATCAACTGTGACGCTTGACGCGAACCATCCTCTGGCCGGAAAGAATCTGATGTTCGACATTGAGCTTCTCGAAATTGTATAATGTGTTGGAGCCAGAGAGGCGGTCTGGCCTTCACCGCGGGTCACAGCAAGGAAAATCCCAGCGGGGGCGGAGACCGTTGAGGCTCGGCGATTCAGTTTGCAGAGATTCACATATGGAGGTACTCGATGAGCGACGCAAATCTTTATCAGGAACTCGCGGACAAGTTGATGATGGGCCATTCCGAAACCATCAAGCGCTTGTTCAGCATGGTGGCGGATCAGAATGAGGCGAAGCTGCTGCTCGCGATGCCGGCTACGGCGGAGGAATTGGCTGCAGCCACCGGACGATCCGTCGACGATATCAAGAAGTCTCTTGATGTGCTCTTCCACAAAGGACTGGTGTTTATCTCCGGCAGTTCCGGCAAGTATCGCATGTGTCGTGACGTAGTGCAATTTCACGACGCGACTATCCTGTGGCCCGAGGCGACGAAGGCGTTCCATAATCTTTGGAAGGAGTTCACCGACAAGGAATGGGGCCAGACGGTGAAGGTCATCGAGTCTATCATGGATAAGCCTCCGACGCGCATCATTCCCGTCGAAGCCGCGCTCGAGGCCAAGAATCAGATACTTCACTACGAGAATGTGAGAGAGATAGTCGAAAGCGCGCGCAGGATTGCGGTTACCAAATGCACCTGTCGCGTGGTCGATGGAAAGTGCGGTTTGCCCGTGGAGGTATGCATCCAGATAAACCGGGCGGCCGATTACTCAATCACGAGAGGCACCGGCAGAGAGATTGACAAGACTGAGGCAATGGAGATTATCCGGAAAGCGGAGGAAGCCGGTCTCGTGCACGTGACGATGAACACGGACCACATTGACCATTACATCTGCAACTGCTGTTCCGATTGCTGTATCGGTCTCCGATTCATGATATCCGAGGGCACGAAGTTTGTGTCCCCGTCGCGCTTCCTGGCCGTCGTTGACGAGGACGCGTGCATCGGTTGCGAGTCGTGCATCGAGCGCTGTTACTTCGGCGCGCTCAGCATGCAGAACGGGTCTGATGATGCCAAGGCGACTGTGGACGCGGAGAAGTGCGTCGGCTGCGGCCTGTGCAGCGTTGTCTGCGCCTCAGACGCAATCCACTTTGACGAGGTACGCCCGGTGGACTTCATTCCTGTGTCGGGAATGTAACTTTAGTAAATTTTGAGGTCAGGTCTTCACATTTCACATATGCCGCTTGCCACTCGCTGTGCGTCGGGATATTCAGGTTCAGCGCGGCAGTATTGGTCCGTTCCCGTGACGTATTTCGGCTCATGTGAAATGTGAAGACCTGAACCCGACTCTCTCCTACTGTTTCTGGATTCGACACCGAATATATTTGTGCAGCGGAGTCCCTGTGAACGGCTCGCGGTGGTCGGCCGAGATGAGTTCGTTGACATTGACGCCGATTTGCTCCAGTTTGCCTGTCTGCTTATTCGTGTGGAGCATTCCGAAGCCGTGCGGGATCGAGAGATTGCCCGGATAGATATCGTCGCTCACCTTCACCGGAATGGAAACGGCTGATGTGGCGGTCACTACCCTTACGGTTTCACCGTCTGACACCTCGAGACGGTCGGCGTCTTTGCGATTCATTCTTACGTAATTTGTCGGGAGATGTGCCGCACGCCATTCGTGATTCCGAATGATAGTGTTGGCGGTGTAATTCGTGCGCTCGCCGGTCTGGAGAACGAATGGGAACTCCGGGTCATCAGTGATATCAACCGTTTCGGGAATTTGCAGCTTCTTAAGGAGATCCAGAATCATTGGAATCTCAAGATGAATCCTGTCATCCTGAGTCTTGAGGTTCGCGAGATTGTTCTCATCGAGCGTATCGCAAAGATAGATTCCCTCCGGATGGTCAAGTATCGCCTGGAACAACTCGGCGGTGTCGTCGCCCTCGCCCGTGATGATTCCATTCTTTATCAGCGCGTCGGGATGCTTCATGGCAAACATCATGGCGAATGCCCTGACTATGGAGAGCACGGGCGGCTTGTCGCTTTCCTGCTGCCACTGCTTCAACATAGCGAACGGCAGCAGCCCTGAGATATCGATGCCCATTCTCTCCAGAATCATCAGATGTATCTCACATTCCTGCTTGGCAAGCTCAGGGCCTTTGCAGACCGGCTGGCGAAGGTGATAGTAGATCTGTGGGAAACCCTTCGAGAAAAAGGAAGCCTCGAACTTCTCAAATCCGCATTTTGCCGGCAACACATAGTGAGCAAAACGGGCGGGCTCGCTCATGGCCGGGTCGATTACCACGAGCAGGTCAAGCGCCTTGAAAGCTTTCTCGTATTTCTTCGTGTCCGCGTATGAACGAAGCGGATTGCTTCCCTCGACAATCACGGCCCTGATTCGGCCTTCTCCCGGAGTGAGGATTTCTTCGGGCAAGGCGTTCGGCGGGAAAAGGCCCCGGATCGCCGGAATGCCGGCCACGCGCGTTTTCCATTTCTCCTCGGCGCTCTCTGGCAAATCGAGCGCCATGAATCCTTCTGGAAATGCGACGCCGCCGGGCACACCGATGTTTCCGGTTGTCGCCAGAAGGACTCGTTCCAGATACACATTCTCCATCATGTATATATTGTGGTAAATCCCCAGGTCGATGTAGGTCGCCGCTCTCTTTGCTTTCCCAAAGATTCGAGCCACTTCGCGAATTTGGTCGGCCTTAAGGTCGCAGAGCCGGGCCGCCTTCTCGGGGGTCACCAAATCGGCAATCCACCTTACCTTGTCCCACCCTGTCGTGCGCTCGGAAACGTATTTCTCAGTGACAAGACCTTCCTTGACGATCACGTTGATGAGTGCGAGCAGGAAATAGACGTCAGCGCCGGGTTTTATCTGCAAAAAAATGTCGGCTTTCTTGGCAGTCTCGTGACGCCGAGGGTCAACGACGATGAGCTTTCGGTTGGGGTCGTCGGAAATCTCCGCTATCACTTTTCTTGCCCGCTGAACCCCGTGGCTCATCCATGGATTGCTTCCTATCATCAGGAGCACGTCGCAGCGATGCTCGTCGAAATGGAAATCGAGGTTCTCGCTTCCGAACATCTGCCCGTTGATCCAGTATTTCTGAGTATATTCCTGCGCGAGCGGATTGTAGATATATTTCGAACCGAGGGCTTGCAGGAAAAACAAGGCATAGGGCACATCGAGGTGATTCGCCTGGCCTCCTCCTCCACAGAAGGCGATGGTCTTGCCGCCGGTCTCGCCGATGATCTTCTTGAGTTTGTCCGCGATTTCGCTTGTGGCGGTATCCCAATCAATTTCCTCGAACGACCCGTCAGCTCGGCGCCGCAGCGGCGAAAGGACACGCTGATCGTTGCTCTGGTAGTGCGGATTATACAGGGATTTGTTGCACACGTATCCCTTGCTGAACGGGTTATTCTTATCCGCCCGCACCTTGACGATGCGGTCATTCTCGACCTTCACCTCGATGCCGCAATTATTGCCGCACATACAGCACGCGGTTGATTTCCAATCATCGTTACTCATCTCAGTCTCTCCGTTCTCTCAATGCGTCTCAGAATCTGAATTCCCGCTGCTTGTCATTCATCACTTTCATGACGAACTCACCGGGTGGTGACACACGCGTCCTCTCCGGCTCAGGCCGCGACACGAGCGAGATGGATTCAGAGGAACACGTGGGATAACACACGCCGCACCCAATGCATTTGTTCGCGTCAATTCTTGAGGGGCCATCCCCGGCTGCAATCGCCTTTACGGGACATCTTTCCGCACATGTGCCGCATTCGACGCACGTTTCCTGATTTACCTCACAAACATAATTCGACCTGGCAAACATGTGCTTCTCACCAGCCGCAAGAAGTCCTGTAAGAAAAATGCACGCATCTGCACAGCAGTTGCAAATCGTGTCGATTTGCCCCTGATGATTGGCGGTCATGTGAACGAGCCCCTCTTCGTTCGACCGTTTCAGAATGTCAATCGTCTCATCAACCGTGATCTTACGCGCCATGCCGTGTGCCACCATGTAACGCGCAAGACTGCCAAAGTGCAGGCAGTTCTCGGTTGAATGCTCGCAGCGTGTCTCGCCCGAATATTCCCGCATCAACCTGCACGGGCAATGGGCCACTGCCTGATGCGTGGTCTCCTTCACTTTCTCCACCAGTTTTTCGTATGGGGCAACCGTGCGGTCATCCGAAAGCGACTGCTGTATGGGAATGACGCGAACCATCGGGGTTTCAGAAATCCCGCCGATTTCGTGATAGAAGGCATTGCGGGCGTACTTAATCCAGAGGCCAGCAAGCTTCTCGGTCTCAGGAGTTCGCTTTCCCGGCCAGAACGGAGTTTCGCTGAAACCGACAACCGTCGGCAGCAGCCGATGCATCCGCTCATCGCTCCCCAGCTCGACGAACACCGTTCCTTTCTTCGCCATCTTGTCGAGCATCGGCTTCAGTTTCGCTTCTTCCATGCCGGTTCGGTCGGCAAGCGCATCAAGCGTCATCGGCAGAAAGGGGAGCTTGACCGCCAGTGCGGCTTCCTCCTGCGTGTAAAGCGTTTTCAAAATCTCCATCAATTCCGGCGTCTTTGGAGCGCCAATCGGCATCGAGTTGAGGTAATCGGCCAACTGTTCATAGACATTCTGCCCGGCCATTTCTGTCTCTCCTTTCCGGTCACGAAAAGTGCGCAAAGAACCTTTCAATCCCTTGATAGCTTGCCGAAAGCGCGAGTCTTCCGGCCGGTAATCAGCGAATACAAGACAACGGCTGGAACCATGAAACCCAACACGTACGCCCAGAGCGCCATCCATACAACAGGGTTTGGCCGCTCCTCTATTTGTCTGACCGGTCTTTTATTTGCCATCACAATCGCTTCCGAAGGGCAATGCTGCGTGCAGAGGCCGCAGCCAAGACAAGAATCAACGTCGAGTTCCGGCCGCGAGCCGCTTCGCAGAGCTTTCGGCGGACATATGTTCACGCACGTGCCGCAGTCAGTGCATTTCTCTGCGTCGAACTCAGGGACATAGCAGCCCGACCGCATCGCATTATAGATGCCGTGGTCATACCGAAGCCGCATCGCCACGCAGCAGCACCGACAGCAGCAGCAAATCGAGTAGTTATAGGGCGGCATGCAGCTCTCAAGCTGGGTGACAAGTCCCTGGTCGGCTGCATCAGTCAAGATTGTGACCGCCTCGTCCTTCGTTATCAGACTGTCTTTGTGACCCTCGGCATACGCTTCGGCGGACGTGTTTATCTTGAAGCATGTTCTGCTCGGCCGGTCACAGTTGTGCCACAGGTTCCGGCAAACGCACTCGTCAACCGCAATCACTTTCGCTTGCTGGACGAGCTCGAGAATCGGCGGCAAGGGCAGTGGCAGCGCCGCGGCGTGCAGGCGGCTCGCATACAACTCCAGAAAGGGTTTCAATAAGGAACGAACAACCGGCGTGTCCGACAACTTCCCAAGAAAATCATAGAAACTGAGCGACTCGTAGATATTGTCGAAGAAGTGCTTGAGCAAGTTCTTGTAGAAAGTCGTGGGATTGTCGTAGAGCTTGAGTTGCACGGGGGTTTTGATTCCTCTGCGGCGGTCTATATTGCACAAGCTTCTATACTAACTGGTCAGTATAGAATCTACCACGTGTATTCCCCAATGTCAAGCACTTTGTTTCCATCCTCAAGAGCACCGATTTTCGGGAAGATCGACTACCACAAAGGCGCAAAGACCGGGCTTTTTCTTTCCTTTGTGCGCTTGGTGTCCTCGTGGTTGCTGCATCATTCGATACGACATGATGAAGGTAAATCGTCATTCATCTTTCGCAGCAACCGAGCGTGAGATACCTTTTTTGAAATGCGGACAATTAACAAGACACGCGCAGCAGCCATATGAATAGCGCGCGCCCAATGTGCCGGTGACAAGCTCGAAGTAGTTGTTGATGAATCCTGATGTGCGGAACCACTGAGAGAGAAAAGCGGTCGAGAGCAGCGGATGCGATGTGCTCCTGCGGAGGCATTTGTATTGGTTGATTCCACCGCGCCCGTCGAGCGCCTGAACAGGGCACACATCAGCGCAAGTTCTGCAGTCATCAGGGCAGTACGATTTTTCAAGCGGCTTGCCCGCCGGCAGCGGTGCGCTTGTGAGGATTCCTCCGAAGCGGAGGCGATTGCCGAATTTCTCGTTCACAAGCAGCGTGTTCCTGCCCATCGCGCCCAGTCCGGCGCGCACGGCCGCATGCTTGAGCGAGACAATTCCCCAGTACTTGCCCTCTCGCATCAACAGTGGCAAGTATGCGCCCAGCGGAACCGACGGATACCCCTTACGCGTAAGCATCGAGGCAACCTCGATTGCGGCCGCATCCATTGTCTGGTAGTAATTCTGCGCGATATGTCCATAGAGGTCGTGCGCATGCCTCTGCGTGATATAAATCGGGTGAGAAATCTCCTTGCCAAAAACAATGATTCGTTTGCAGTCCTTCAAAATTTCAGCAGGCCTGCACTCGACGACCGGACTCCCCCACTCCGCCGCATCGGCGACTCCTACCACATCCATCCTTTGCGCGAGCAGAAATGTTTCGATTTCTTTCAGCATGTCGACAATCCTTTTGGCCAACACCAGACCAGCAACTTATAATTCGTTTTCTAATCACCCATGCAGAAGGAAAAAGATTTCTGTTTCCCATGGTGTCTTGGTGGTTAAGAAATCAGTGAACAAGATGGGATAACCACCAAGGCATCGAGACACAAAGAACGATTTTTTCTGTTTTCATAAGTGCCTTTGTGGTTTGAATAGCCTTCTCTTTGCTCTCACAGCTCCATCTGGCGGATGGAGATGATGTTTGGGAGGCCGGCGAGTTCGTCGACGATCTCCTTGCTGATGGGCGAGTCGATGTGCCAGAGCGAGACGGCGCGTCCGCCCGCCATGTCGCGGCCAAGGTACATTGTCGCGATGTTGACGCGGTGCTTAGCGAGAGTCGTGCCGACGTTGCCAATGACGCCGGGGCGGTCATAATTGAAGATGAAAAGGAAGTGACCCGAGGGTATCGCCTCGATCTCGAAATTATTGACGCGGACAATTCGTATTTCTTTTTTCCCGAAAATTGTGCCTGCGACGTAGTTCTGCTTATCGCCCGACCGCACGGTAATGCTCATGAGGCTTACGAAATCCTCAGCCGTTCGGCTGGTGACCTCGCGCACGCTCACGCCGCGGTCTCTCGCAATCGCGGGCGCGTTGACGATGTTGATGCGGTTGCCAAGGATGGAGGCGAACACGCCTTTGAGCACGGCCGATGTTATCGGCGAGACGCCACGCTCGACCACTTCGCCTTGATACTCGATGACAATCTCCTCAATTGCGAAGTCGGAAATTTGCGCGAGGAACTTGCCGAGCTTCTCCCCTAACGTCATGAACGGACTGATGTAGGAGAGGAGTTCCGGACTGACGGAAGGAACATTGACCGCGTTGCGCAGGGTGCCGTGGAGGAGATAGTCTGCAATCTGCTCGGCTATCGCGACCGCCACGCCTTCCTGCGCCTCGTAGGTGCTCGCGCCGAGGTGTGGCGTGCAGATGACGTTATCCAGCCTGCACAGCGGGTTGCCGACCGGCGGCTCGACCTCGAACACATCCAACGCAGCTCCGGCGAGATGGCCCGTGGCAAGGGCTTCGTGCAGGTCATGCTCGTTCACGATGCCACCCCGCGCGCAATTAATGAGCATCGAGCCGGATGACATCTTTTTAAGCGCGGCCGCATTAATCAGCCCTCGCGTCTCCTCAGTCAGCGGGATGTGGATGGTCACAAAATCCGAACGCGCGAGCAGTTCGTCGAGCGACACGAGCGGGATTCCCTTTCGTGATGCGGTCTGTGGCGGAATGTAGGGGTCATATGCGATAACCCGCATCTTCAAACCCTCGGCGCGCTCTGCGACGAGACCTCCTATGTTCCCTATGCCGATGACCCCCAGCGTCTTTCCGAGAAGCTGCGTGCCGACGAATCTGCTCTTCTCCCAGCGACCGGCTCTGAGGGAAGCATCGGCCTGCGGCACGCGCCGGGCAAGCGCCATCATGAGCGAGATCGTGTGTTCGGCGGCGGCAATCGCGTTTTCCTGCGGCGTGTTCATCACGACAACGCCGCGGAGCGTCGCTGCAGCAACGTCGATATTGTCAACGCCGATTCCCGCCCTGCCGATGACCTTGAGATTGTCGGCTACGGCAAGCACATCGGATGTGACCTTCGTTGAGCTGCGCACCACGAGCGCGTCAAATTCAGGAATCGCCGCCTTCAGCTCTTGGGGTGAAATTTCCTTCTCTACTGTGACCTCGAATTCTTTATGCCGAGAGAACACCTCAAGCCCGGCCTTCGAGAGTCTGTCTGCTACAAGGATTTTTGGCATCTGGTCTCCATTCAACCCAAATTTTGCACTAGATGGTCGGGGACCTCAGTAATTCCCCGTTGGGCAAAAGCGACCTAAAGGGAATTGCAGGATGCGAATTCTCTGGACTAATGAATCCTCTGAAATCCCATTTAGCCTTTTTGACATCGTCTCATGCAAAATGCGGATTCTATTCTGCAAGAGTATGCCCAGGAATAACCTAGCATATGAACAAGCGGTGAGTCAATCGAGAGAGTGCCTCGGTGTCGCCGCCGGATGATAATGTCCTCTTGTTCGCCGGATAGAAATGTCCTCTATACTGACCTTCTCGGAGAAGGTGCAGATGCAAGGACATTTGGTAATGAGTGTGAAGGAACGGCGGAGGAACGGCGTATTTGAGGATGCGGTGGACGATGCCACGGGCACAACCCTTGCCCTGATGGGCAAGCAGGAGGGCACTGAGATGGCCATGCGAACGCTGTGACTGTGGTGCGAACGCCACAAGATTCCCATAGCGCTGTCTGCCGACCGGGAACCCACGCTCGAGGAGCAATTGGCCGGAGAGAAGCCGCTGACTGCGCAGCGAGATGGGACGCTTGCAAGAATAGTCCAGACCACACGTCTTTTTGTGTCGCAGGCCCTGCGCGCCAGGGTCTACAAGCAAGCATAAGGATGCTTGACTTGAGTAGTTGCAGATGGTATACTTAACTTGAATCTGAGGGGGATGTGCAGCCTTAGCGAAAGCGGGGAATAATCATGCCAATATTCTCTTACCAGGCAACTGACAAGAAGGGACAAGAAGTCACGGGAATGGTCGAGGCGGACAGTCTTGCTCTCGCCATCAACCAGGTCCGCAGCCTCGGGTATTTCCCGACCAAAGTGAAGGAAGACGCAGGGAAGCTCGCCCGGCGCAAGCGTGTCGTCAAGGGCAAAGGCATCAGCGTCAATCTTTCCTTCGGCGGCGTCAAAAGGAAGCAGATCACGCTACTGACTCGGCAGCTCGCAACGCTTATAGATGCGGGCCTTCCCCTGCTGCGCAGCCTCTCGATCTTGCACGACCAGCAGAAGCCAGGCAAGCTCAAGAATATCCTTGACGAGCTCGTGAACGACGTCCAGAGCGGCACCACCTTCTCAGAGGCTCTGGCCAAACACCCGAAAGCCTTTGACAAGCTGTATGTGAACATGGTGCGCGCCGGTGAAGTAGGCGGTATGCTTGAGGTGGTCCTGAACAGACTGGCCGAGTTCGCCGAAAGAAGAGAGGCGTTGGCCAGAAAAGTGAAAGGCGCCATGATTTATCCCATCATGGTTATCCTCGTTGCGGGCGGTGTTGTCACGTTCCTGCTCATGAGAGTGGTGCCTACGTTTGCTGAAATTTTTTCCGACCTCGGCGGCGCCCTGCCGGCACCGACACAGTTCCTCGTTAACGTGAGCGAAGCGCTTCAACAATCGTTCCTCAAAATTGTTGGAACGATCGTCGCGATCATCGTGGCGATACGAATGATATTCAAGATTGAGCTCGTGCGTGCCATCAGGGACAGAATAGTGCTGAAACTCCCCTTGTTCGGGATGCTCGTCAGGAAGATCGGAGTCGCCCGATTCTCGAGAACGCTCGGCACGCTCATCACCAGCGGTGTTCCCATTCTTCAGTCGCTCAGCATCGTGAAGGAAACAATTTCCAACCGCGTGATTGCCAACGCGGTCGGCGAGGTGCATGACAGCATCCGCGAAGGCGAGACCATTGCAGGCCCGCTCGAGGAGTCCGGCGCGTTTCCGCCCATGGCAGTGAACATGATTGATGTCGGCGAGGAGACCGGAAACCTTGACTCGATGCTTCTCAAGGTTGCCGACATTTATGACGCCGAGGTGGAAGTCGCCATCGGCGGTATGCTGCAGATGCTCGAGCCGGCGATGATGGTTGTGCTCGGAGGTATCGTCGGATTCATCGTTATTTCGATGTACCTGCCGATATTCAGCATGGGCGACTTGATATAGGATTTTCGACCTCGCGCATTGTGCGAAATCGAGCGCGGTGGGGAAGTACTGAAGTTTCTGACGGACGAAGGTGCGGCAAAGTTGGAGTGTAACTTTGCCGCTTTTTTGTCGATATGCTCGCCTGATACCAACTTCACTGCCTCATGAACGCCCCCTTCTCTTCTTTCCCCTGTAAGAAATTCTGTTATGAAATTCTGTTATTGACGATGTCGGAATTTTTTGTTAACATAGCGCTTCGTGGCTGATTGTACTCTAAGGAGGTGAAATCGTGGAAAAGAAGGATGCCGCCGGATTCCTGCAAAAGCCGGTCGAATCGCTCCAGGTGAATGCGGAGTCCACTATAGGCGATTTGTTGCAACGGATGGGGAATACGGCCTTCCAAGCCAGGAACCTATCTACGGCCGTGGCAATTTGGGCGGAGATGCTGAAGGACAACGTTACTATTTTCTTCGGATTGGCAGGAGCAATGGTCCCTGCGGGCATGAGAAGACTTATCACATATCTCGTGAAGAACAGATTGATAGACTGCCTTGTGAGCACCGGCGCTAATCTGTTCCATGATTGTCATGAAGAGATTGGGCAGATGCATTACCAAGGCTCTCACCGCGCCGACGACCTCATATTGAAGGAACATGGGATAGACAGGATCTACGATGTCTTTGCTCTCGACTGGAACTTCCTGAATACCGACAAAGTCATCGCGGATTTTGGCGTTTCCATCGGCGAGCGAAAGTTGAACACGCGCGAATTTCTTTACCTTCTTGGCGCGCATTTGTCGAAGCTCGGAAAAGATGCCGGCATACTCTCCGCGGCCTATGAGGCAAAGATTCCGATTTATTGCCCTGCCATTAGCGACTCGTCGATCGGCATCGCTCTGGCCGTCGCCGCTGCCAAAGGGAGCAAGATACCGAGTCTCGACGTCATCTCTGACGTGCTAGAGTCCGCACATCTTGTGGCCGATGCCGAAGCGACCGGCGTAATTTACGTAGCCGGAGGCACCCCAAAGAACTTCATTCAACAGACTGAAGTCACTGCGCCTCTGGTCGGACGCACCGTCAAGGGTCACACATACGCGATCCAACTTTCAGTTGACCCGCCGTACTGGGGCGGTCTCAGCGGATGCACGTTCGAGGAAGCACAATCCTGGGGGAAAATTGCCAAGCAAGCACAGAAGGTTACGGTATACTGTGATGCAACCATATCGCTGCCAATAGTTGTCCATGCCTTAGTGCAACAACATGCAGACCTGATAGCTGCCCGCAAAGCACCCAGCCTGCGGCTTGCGTGGCCCAAGACGTGAACTTATGACACATACGAAAAAGAGGATTCGAGATAGTTGGTTTTCGGCCGAACACAACTTCGGAGGACTTTCAGCGAAGCTGAGCGCGGTGGAAACGAGCGCGATTGTCCTGTTGCCTGTTCCCTACGAGGCTTCGACCACATATCGTGCGGGTTGCCGACACGGGCCAAGCGCCATAATCGAAGCCTCCACGAACATGGAGCTCTATGATGAGGAGCTTTGCTTTGAACCTTGCGCCGCAGGCATCCATACCGTCCGGCCTCTCGATGTAGTTGATGACGCCGGCGAAATGCTTAAACGCATCTGCACCGTCGCCACAACTCATGTTGAGCGCGGCAAATTTGTTACTTTGCTGGGTGGAGAACACACCGTGAGCCTCGGTATAGTCCGCGCTCTAAGGGCCGCACACAAAGACCTCAGCGTCCTCATCCTCGACGCGCATGCGGATTATAGAGAAAGCTATCGAGGCAACGAGTATAGCCATGCGTGCGTCTCGCGACGCATAGCAGAGGACTGCAACCTCGTGCTTGCGGGCGTGAGGAGCCTGAGCCGAGAGGAGGCAGATTCACTCAAAGCGAGCAATACCATATTTTATTCCCATCAGTTCCGCGCGGTGCGGGGCAAGACGGAACAGAAAGCGCTCATCGAGCGGGTGGTCGAGCGTCTCGGGCCAAAGGTTCACATCAGTATTGATGTTGATGTGTTTGACCCCTCCATCATGCCTGCTGTTGGCACTCCCGAACCCGGTGGCCTCTTGTGGGACGAAGTGCTTGACATGCTCCGTGCAGTAATCACTCAGAGAGAGGTCGTCGGTCTCGACCTGGTGGAACTCGCACCCGTCGCCGGCCTGTCCCATCCGGAGTTTATGGCGGCAAAGCTTCTTTATAGAACGTGGGGATACCTGCTTAAGAGCAGTTGCGGAAAGCGTTAGGCGAAGTGGCTGAATAGGAGACACGCCAATGGAACTTGTTCCCACTAAGATGTTCTTCACAAAGGGTCACGGGACGCACCGAGAGGAGCTTCGTTCCTTTGAGTTGGCTTTGCGAGATGCAGACATAGAAATGTGCAACCTCGTGTCGGTCTCGAGCATACTCCCCCCCCACTGCAAGATCATCAGTCGCAGGGAGGGCGTGAAGCTCTTGAAACCGGGCGTGCTGACCTTCTGTGTCATGGCGCGTTGCGCCAGCAACGAACCGCGTCGTCTCATTGCCGCTTCCATCGGCTGTGCGGTTCCCCAAGACCGCTCGATGTACGGCTACCTGAGTGAACACCATGCATACGGCCAGACGGATACCGTCGCCGGCGAATATGCCGAAGACCTGGCGGCAGCCATGCTCGCCTCCACTCTCGGGATTGAATTCGACGAAACCGAAAGCTGGGACCAAAAGAAAGAAGTCTTTCGTATCAGCAACAAGATAGTGCGAACGACAAATGTGACGCAGTCCGCCGTCATCAGGGGCAATAATTATACTACCGTCCTTGCGGCAGCGGTTTTTCTCTTTTGAGTATTGCTCCTGAAACATACCGGCCATCACTGAAACCTTATCCCCCCGTGTATTCGAGCGCGAACGAAAAGAGAAGGCTTGCCCGGAGAATCGAGCGCCTTCTCAGAAAGCACTACGGACCTCCACCGAGAAGAACACACGATGCCCCTCTCGATGTGCTTGTGCGGACCATCCTTTCACAGAACACGAGCGACCGTAACAGTCACCGCGCGTTCGAAAGACTGAAAGCGCGATTCACCGACTGGACGGCGGTATTGTCTGCACCGACGCGACAGATAGAAGCAACCATCCGCGTCGGCGGCCTTGCTAAAACAAAAGCGCGCCGCATCAAGGCGATTCTCTCTCAGATAAGGAGACCCTGCGATAACCTCTCACTCGATTGGCTTTGTGCTATGAATGCGCAAGAAGCGGCGAAAGTGTTAACGGGCTTCAAAGGAGTTGGCCCTAAGACCATCCGCTGCGTGCTCTTGTTTGCATGCGGCATGGATGTGTTTCCTGTAGACACACACATCTTCCGTGTTTCAAGAAGGCTCGGCCTGATTCCCGAAAGGGCAACAGTCAAGCGCGCCCATGAGCTTTGGGATGAATTTCTTCCCCAGGGACTTGCATATTCGCTTCATCTCGGGTTAATCGAGCATGGACGGCAAACCTGTTTTGCCCGGCGCCCAAGATGTCCCCATTGCTGCCTACGCGGTTTGTGCAGATATTATCACACCACATTCGCGCGATACATGACCTCCCCAGGCTAATCCCCCTGCCGTAGCTCGAATCGGCAGACGAAGGCGACGAACCCTGCTCTCCTTCCCGTCATAGCGACCGCGGGTGTTGACACAGGGCTTGTCCTTTTCCCGTTGCGGCAAGAAAAGATGCCGCGATATCTCAGGGAAGCGGTGTTTATGCGTTGCCCTGGCTCGCCGACATCTGTCCGTGAAGCGTTTCGATAGTGTTCCTCACAGCGAAACTGACACACATGAGGTTGCGTATCACTCGTTATAACAAACAGTTACGCAATGCATCCCCGCCGAGATTCTCTAGATTACATCACCGAAAAGCGGGCGAAATGCCACACGACATTTGGGGGAGACACATCCGGTTTGATGAAAATGCTTTCCCGGTTGTCCAGAATCGACGATGCGTTCGCCGCACGCATCAAAAGAAGAAGGGGAAGGCTTTTCGCCTTCCCCTTCATGAAAGTGCAGGGGGAATCGGTCAAACACTTACGAAATTACGGACACCAATCGTAGACCTTTGCCACGGTGTCGCCATTGATTGCAGCATACATGGGCGACAACGGGAAGGTCGTGGAGCCCTTCTCGTAGCGATGGAACTCGACGTGACCATCGAGGTACAGCACGTTCTGACCAGCCGGAACGTGGCTGAACTCGCTGATGAGGGTCGAGATCTGGTCCCACATAATCGGAACAGTTGTGGCACCCGTTTCTTTACCGGTAATGGTTACGTTGATGTCGGTGATCAGGAACCGGTCAACGTTTGCGCCCAACCGATAAACGATATCGCCACGTACGTTACCTGAACCTGTCAGGCCGAATGACGCGAGGTTTGAATTACGATCGCGCCACCCGTCGGTCACCGGGTCGCTGATGGGCAGAACCGTATCCGACCATGTGTAGGAACCGAAACCGGCGAGCATCTCTGAATCGTTCAGAGTGAGCCAACCGCTGTAAACGTAGCTCAGCGGGCCCATGCAGTCAGGATGCGCGGTCCCAGTTGTGAATATGCGCGAGGCACCCTTCCAAGACCTATCGCTCAAGGTTGCGTCCATCGTCAGCTTGAAGTTGCTGTCCGGGTCGGTCTGCGGGTCTGACGGGCACGCCAGGATCGCGGAGTCTGACAAATATTCCGGATACATGGCGTTGGCGTCAAACATGAACGTTGCGCTCCGGTTTTCGATAGGTGGATACTTCGCCTTGTTTTCCGTTGCGTACAAACCGATGATCAAACCGAGCTGCTTGAGGTTATTCACGCAAGCAGCGCGGCGGGCCGTCTCTCTTGCCTTCGCGAGAGCTGGTAGCAAGATCGCAGCTAAAATACCAATGATAGCTATGACCACCAGCAGCTCGACAAGAGTGAACCCCTTACGGCCACGAAACAATTTGCTCATCTCGTTTCTCCTTTCACTCCATTGTCGAAACCCGATTCCCTCCTGCCCTTCAAGCACGCATTGCAAAAAAACGGCGTTACTCAAGCGCAGGAATATTCCCCCAATGATTTTGCGCTCCCAGTTGCCCCCCTTTGTGCAAGATAAGCATGGTGTGTATTGTAGACAGGACTTACTGCTGATAGGCTAGCGTAATTATACCACCCTTTACTCCGCTTGTCAAGTCCCTCCCGTGACCAAAACCACAAGCGGCGCTCAGGCTGCCTTTGCGCGCCCGCTGCAGAAATGTAATACTTGCCCTTCCCGCGCAAGCTTCTCCTTCCCGACTGCCTATCTCCGTCAAGGCGAGCGTGATACTACCACATGCCCAATTCTTTGTCAAGTGTTTTTTTATGAGGCTTTCCCTGACTTTTCAGGGGGTCGCGAGTAGTCCGCTGGATACGCAAAGTGACCATTGGCCCGTCCATTGTGTGCCATTATTCCTGGCGCGCCGAAATGAGCACGTAGCTTCTCATGACGGGATCGTCGATGGTCGTCCAGTATGAGTCCGTCCGCAAGACAATCTCGACGGCAGACTCCTTTCCGTGTGGCTTCGGCATGTTCGCTTTTAGTTGGTGTCTCCCACCGCTGTGCTGGCTGTCCAGAATCAACTCGACCACCCGACTACCGTCAAGAGTTGCTTCCAGCTTGAATGGGTAGAGCTCGACATAGGAAGGAACCTCGATTTCAATTACCACTCTGCTGGCGGATTCGTTCCGTTTCAATAGAAAGCCGCTCTTCAACGAACCGCTGCAACGGACCTTCGAGTCGCCCGGCATCTTATACGGATATATCCCTCCGAGGATGGCCATAACGTTTCTTTCGCTCATCCGGTCAAAGTCTATTTCTTCATCGAGGAATTTTGCGATTTTCTCGCTCTTTAGCGCACGTATTTTCTCGGGGCTCGGAGGGTGAGTTATCGCCGCATTCAGCCTGGAATCCAAAGGCTCCAAACTGTCGGCGTTGAGAGGAAGCCAGCCTAAGCGCGCCAGAGTATGTAAGTAGTGCAGTGCGATGATTCGATGGCCTGCCCGGTCAGGATGATAATCATGCGGCAACGCGTTCTCGAAATTGTTGGTGAGGATGAACGGACTTGTCATCTTGCTGCGCTCGTAGAACGCTTTGCTTAGTTCGGTGAATAACGGGTCCCAGTCGATCAGGCCCAAAATCATTTTCTTCCCGTTTTCATTCAGCAGATCTTCCAGCCGTTTCCAGGAGGCGAATGCTTTCTCCCAGCGAGACCTGCTCTCCGGGCCCAGGTCATCCTGTAACAGATTGCCAGATGTGACCACGCCAAAGCGGCTCGGCCATACATTGGCGAACACTCCGGATCCGTCGGTTCGGCACTCCGGCGAAAAAGCGAACGTCATTTGGCCCGTCCCGGAAACCCCAATGCTGTCCGTGATATCGTTGGGAAACATCACGACAAGCACCAAGTCGGGGTCGTAATCAGAAAGCCTGCTCGACAGATAGGTTGCCTCGTTGAGAGTCGTCCATCCCGGCACGCCGATGCTGTATACCTCAATCTCTTTTCCGTTCACCTTTGTCCCCAATGCTCGAAGTATTTCTTGAATCTGGTCGCCGAGGCGATCCTCCTCTCTTCCGGCCATGCCGAAGACAACGGAATCTCCCAGACAGAGTATTCGATACCGGTCCGGTCTCTTGCGTTCATATGGACGCGTCGAGCGCATCCCTGCATTGTTTGAGACGACCTCTGCCCTGTAATGTTCATTTCGAATGTTTTGTTGGAGAAGACGGCCGACAAGGGGTTCGGGGATGGCCTCATAGATGCCCGGAGACTGTGCCACAAACTGGGCATAGATTTTTTTCTTGTCATCTTCGGACATGTTGGACAGGACATAGGACAGGACATACCGTTCGAAGAGCGCGTCGAACTTTGAGCGGGCATACAGGCCAAGCAGAATCAGCGGTGCGATTGCTACCAGACACATGATCGCGTAGTAGAGCCAGGTCATCCTCTTTTGTTCAGCATGCATCCCTTACTCCGCTGCTAATCCAATTCGAATTCCTTTTTCCAGTCATCCGTATCCGTCCAGGAGGGTTGCAGTTGCTTGTCAAAAAGAAAATCACCCACGACAAGGTAATCCATGTCGGTCCGCATGAAACATCGATACGCATCTTCGGGCGTGCATACGATTGGTTCCCCTCGAACATTGAAGCTCGTGTTGACGACTACGGCACAGCCTGTTTGTTCTTTAAACGCGCTAATAAGCCGCCAAAAACGTTCGTTCGTGTTGCGGTTTACCGTCTGTATGCGTGCTGAGTAGTCGACATGCGTGACAGCCGGAATATCGGAGCGAAGGCAATATAACCTCTCAAACATGGGCAGTCGGGAATAATCCTCGGGCACGCTGTGGCGGCGCTCAGCCGTCACGGGAGCTACCAGCAACATGTAGGGTGAAGGTCGGTTCAGGTCAAAATACTCCGAGCAATCCTCTTCGAGCACCGACGGCGCAAATGGCCTGAATCCCTCCCGGTGCTTGATTTTGAGGTTCAGCCGCTTTTGCATCTCGGGGTGCCGTGGGTCACCGAGAATGCTGCGATTACCGAGCGCTCGCGGACCATACTCCATTCGTCCTTGGAACCATCCGACTGCCTTTCCGTCCGCAAGGAGGCGGGCTACATCTCCACAAAGCTCTCCAAAATCGTGATAGCGCTTACAAACTGCTCCATACTTTCGCGCAGCGCGTATCGTGTCGGCCGCGTCATATTCGGGTCCCAGAAGAGCTCCATGCATTCGGTCAAATTCGGGTGCGGGCAACCTTTCCCGGCCCTTCCAGATGTGCCAGGCAGCCAGCGCTGCTCCCACCGCTCCGCCAGCGTCTCCTGCCGCAGGTTGAATCCAGATATCCTTGAAAGTCCCTTTTTGAAGCAACTTCCCGTTGGCGACACAGTTAAGGGCCACCCCACCTGCCATGACGAGACACTCGAGACCGGTCATTTCTCTGGCGGTCGAGGCAAGTCGCAACACAATCTCCTCGGTGACCTGCTGGATTGCAAGCGCGAGGTCCATATACGATTGGCTGAGCTTCCCTTCCTGCGCCCGTGGCGGAACACCGAACAGCTTCTGCCACCTGTCGTCATTGCACATTCTGAGCCCGGTGGCGTAGTTGAAATAGTCCATGTTGAGCAATATCGAGCCGTCATCGCGCAGGTCTACAAGCTCATCAAGAATGTGTCGCCGGTACCGCAGGGTTCGCTCGCTCTCCGGAATCCCGTAAGGAGCCAGTCCCATGAGCTTGTATTCGCCGCTATTAACCTTAAACCCACAGTAGTAGGTAAACGCGGAGTACAGCAGCCCTAAAGAGTGAGGAAACTCAAGCTCCTTCAGAATGCGGATATCTTTTCCGTTGCCTTGTCCTATGGTGGTGGTGGCCCATTCTCCCACTCCATCAATGGTCAATATGGCGGCTTGCTCAAATGGGGATGGGAAGAAAGCGCTGGCTGCATGGGAGAGGTGATGTTCAGGAAATAAGAGCTTTGGGTTTCCATCGCCAAGCCTGGCCATCTCCTTTTTCAAAAGATGGCGCAGCATCAGTTTCTCCTTTATCCAGACCGGCATGGATAACAGAAAACTCCGCAGCCCATCAGGCACACAAGCATGATAGGTTTCGAGAAGTCGCTCGAATTTAAGATAGGGCTTATCGTAGAATGCGACGGCACTCAACTCTGCCGGGGTGAGTCCTACCTCTCGAAGCACATACTCTGCCGCCGCAGCGGGAAAGGAGGAGTCATGCTTTCTGCGCGAAAAACGTTCTTCATGAGCAGCAGCAACGATATCTCCGTCGACGGCAAGCGCTGCGGCGCTATCATGGTAAAAGGCGGATATTCCAAGTATGAATTCTGGCATTTAGGGATCACGCTAGAAAATCGTGTAGATGAACGGGGCAATCGCCGAGCCGCTGGTCAGAACCACGAGAACGCCAAACAATAGCAAGCTAATAATAATGGGCAGAAGCCAAAACTTCTTTCTCACCCTCATGAATCCCCAGAGATCACGCAGAAAATCCATTTTCTCCTCACCCACAACTCAGTAGGGTGTCTCGATGTCCTCAGGGATATACGTGTGGTCTCGAGTCTTAAACACCGACGCCGTCCCTTTTTTCCATTTTTTTTGCTGCATCGGGTCTGCGCCCATCATGCGTCTCACAAAGCCCACAGGAGTGACCAATGCACAGAACAACACCGTGAGTACCACCCTTGACACCACAGCCCCAATAAGATGAGCAGCGCCAAACCATACTCTGGCAGGATAAAGGAAAATCTTCGGCCAGACCATGTCAGCAACCAATAATACGGCGGAGAGAGCCATAAAGCGCTCGTTTCGCAGATAATACGCGAGCAACAGGCAGATCAAAGTGAGCGCCATTCCCGTGTCTTTGGCCTGCTCCCGGCTCATCCTGTCGTGCACCTAGACAACGCCCTCCCTCTCAGAAACACTCAGCACGTTCTTGTTTTGAAGCCGGGGCGCGTGCTAATTGGCGGCTCGGTTCGCCCCCAGACAGCTTCAGAATAACTCAATGCACAGGGGGAAGTCAAGCCGAAGGTTTTTGCGCAGGCGAGGTTTACGAAAGATGCGTCGCCTGTCAGTTCAGTATTGATGCAAATGGTGTTATGCTCGCAGGACATCCCGTTTAGTCACCCTTCTTTTGTTCTGAGGATGTCCGAAAGTACTTGACAAATCGAAAGTGAGCAAGTATACTCAATCTGAGATTGAGTCTCAATTAAAAGAGGCCGCGCATGACAAATGAGTCACTGATTTTCAAGAAGTTTCTCGCCCGACGGGATCTGAGGTTTACTCCGGAAAGAAAGGCAATCCTTGAGGCGGTCTTCGACACTCACCGGCATTTCGATGCCGATGAAATGGTCGAACTTCTCCATAAGCAGGGCAAGAAGATCTCCCGTGCGACCGTTTATCGGACCCTGGACCTTCTCGTCAAAGGCGGTCTCATCCGGGCGATGGAACTGGGCGAGGCGCGGAAGGTATATGAGCACATCATCGGTCATAAACATCACGACCATCTTATCTGTACCGGCTGCGGCAGAATCATAGAGTTCGACGACGGCCTTATCGAACTCCTGCAGCAAAAGGTATGCGATAGACTGAACTTTCAGGCCGAGACGCACAGCCTCCGCATGTTCGGACGGTGCGAGAATTGTCGGTGAGCAACGCCGACGGCCCGCCGTAGAGCTCGCAGATACGGTGGAAGAATGAGGGATGGCGCTGCCGCCCTCTTTTAGGAGAACTGGTGAGAACATATGCATCATGATTCACACGACAAGATAATACTCAAGGATGTGGCAGCCGTTCCCACCATAGCGCTCGTGGGAAATCCGAACGTAGGCAAGAGCGTCATCTTTTCGCTCCTTACCGGTAACTACGTGACGGTTTCTAATTATCCGGGCACGACGGTTGAAATTGCCAAGGGAACGTCCAGTTTCGACGGCGGGGCTTATCGCATCATTGACACTCCCGGGGCCAACAGCCTCACCCCCCGGAGTGAGGATGAGAAAGTGACGCGCGACTTGCTCCTATCGCAAAATTCAATGACTGTCGTTCAGGTCGCTGATTCGAAGAATCTGCGGCGCTCGCTCATACTCACCTCGCAGTTGGCCGAGATGGGCATGCCAATGGTGCTCGTCCTCAATATGGCCGACGAAGCCAAGAGCGCAGGTATCAGCATCGACGCGAAAAAGCTCGCCGAACGGCTCGGAGTGCCCGTCGTGGAAACGGTCGCCACCGAAAAGCGTGGCATCAACAAGCTTATTGCATCGATCGCATTGGCGCGTTCATGCAGCTTCAAGGCATCGAATCATCCATACATCCGGTCGTCTCTCGAGAAGATCACTGACATTCTTCCCGCTGTCCCCGTGGCGAAGCAATCCGTTGCCGCAATGATTCTGGCGAGTGACGAAAGCCTCCATGAATGGCTCAGGACAACCTGCGCGGATGGGCAATTCGACACGATAGAAGCCATTGTAAAGGAGACGCAGTCGCATTTCCGCGAGCCGCTTGGATATCTGATGGGAAGACGGCGACTGGACGAGATTGACTCGCTGCTCCATGATGTAATGACAACGGAACAGATAGACCGCTCTTCGTGGATGAGCGTTGCAGGCAATCTCTCTCAGCATCCCGTTTTCGGCATCCCCATCCTGTGTCTCGTTCTTTATCTCATCTATCTCTTCGTGGGCAAGTTCGCGGCAGGGACGTGCGTGAATTTTATCGAGGAAAGCATCTTCGGGCACTATATCAACCCTGCAGTGGTCTGGTTGGTGAGCTATCTACCCATCCCATTGCTCCGGGACCTGCTGGTGGGCAAGTTCGGTCTTATCACGATGGGGCTCACGTATTCAATCGCGATCGTGTTGCCTATCGTCGGCTTCTTTTTCCTCGCATTTGGCATTCTCGAGGACACCGGGTATCTCCCCCGCCTCACCATCATGGCGAACAAAGGTTTCAAAGTTCTCGGGATGAATGGCAAGGCGGTGCTCCCTATCGTACTTGGGTTGGGGTGCGTTACGATGGCTACGCTGACCACCCGCATTCTGGATACGAAGAAGGAACGGATTATGGCGACCTTCCTGCTCGCCCTTTCCATCCCATGCTCCGCTCAGCTCGGCGTGATACTCGGCATTTTGGGAAAACTGTCGTTGAGTGCCTTTGTCATATTCGTGCTTGTGATTCTCTCGCAGCTTCTGGTGGTCGGCTTTCTGGCGGGCAAGTTGGTGCCGGGCCGGGCATCGGACTTCATCATCGAGATACCGCCATTTCGGCTTCCGCAGCTCTCGAATGTGATACTTAAGACCATCTCGCGTATCGAATGGTTCTTGAAGGAGGCTGTTCCGATCTTCCTGCTCGGAACATTCGTCCTCTTTGTTGCGGATAAGACGGGGGTTCTTGACGCATTGGTTGCTGCCGCCAAGCCCGTCGTGGTCACGTTGCTCATGCTGCCGCAGGAGACAGCGGTGGCATTTGTGATGGGATTCCTCAGACGCGATTACGGCGCGGCGGGCCTTTATCGACTCTATGAGGACGGATTGCTCAACCCGATTCAGGTGATTGTAAGTCTTGTTATTGTCACGCTGTTCGTCCCGTGCATTGCGAATTTCTTTGTGATCATAAAGGAGCATGGTCTCAAGAAGGCGCTCGCAATGACGGTGGTCATTTTCCCGCTCGCGGTCTGCATTGGAGCTATCGTCAACATCATATTGCGCATGCTGCATTATTCGGGATAAGGGTCGCATCGTGAAGGATAAGGGACGCTCTACCGTCGGAGAAGACAGGTTTTGCGTCTCCGCAAAGAGGCATTCGCCTCGGGTATGGTACAATGGACACAGACACCAAGAATGCTAAAATCAAGTGCACTCTCTGCGGCTTCGAATTCGAACCCAATGAGAACATGTGCGACGCGTGTGTGCTTCATAAGAGCTGCAGCGTCATCTGCTGCCCGAACTGCGGGTTCGGTATTCCGAAAGAGTCGAAACTGGTGAGTTGGCTCAGGCAGAGGCAGGAGAAAGCAAAGGAGTGACTGAATTGGCATGGAGAAATCGCGGACGCCGATGGCGCGGCGGTCGTCTGGTCAGTAAGCCTAAGCCCTCAAATTTCGATTACCGGCAGACCGACGTGGATGAACTGCTGGAACTTATTTACACGCTCATGGAGTCGGGCGGCGAAATAACAGTCGAGAAATTGAAGATGAAGAACGAGCAGGTTCCCGACACAGACGAATTGCTTGCGGAGATGGTAGCCGCGGGACTCATATCCACGAACAAGAATGTGGTCTCATTCACAGAACAGGGAAGGGTTGAGGCCGAAAAACTGATTCGGGCGCATCGATTGGCCGAGCGACTGTTGACAGACGTCCTGCTTGTCGAGGAAGAGCGCGATATTGAAAATCAAGCGTGTGAGATGGAGCATATCCTGAAGCCCGAAATCGTGGATAATATCTGCACGATTCTCGGTCATCCCCGCACATGTCCGCACGGGCACGAAATCCCGCCGGGTGCGTGTTGCATGGACAGGAAGCGAACAGCCGCTCCGGCGGTGCTCACGCTTGACGAGCTTCGAAGCGGTGAGTCAGGAAGAATTCTCTACATTGAAACGACGGACCACGCCCGGCTCGATAAACTTACAACCTTTGGCATCCTGCCGGGCACTATCGTCAGGATGCACCAACGGCAACCGTCGCTGGTGGTGCTTGTCGGGGAGACACAGCTTGCCCTTGACCGGGAAATCGCGCAGAACATCCATGTGGTTAAGACCGAATAATCCACTCCCCCTGAAAACAAAGATAACGAACCAATGTTCTTAACCACAAAGACCCCATGGGCATGGAGAAGGGAAGAAGTACGCCTTTTTGTGCTCTTTGTGCCTTTGTGGTTAACGAAACCTTTCATTCTTATCCTTGCTATTGTTTCCACGTTCTCTCTCTCCTGCCGCGCGGCTCAGCGAAGTCCATACGTAGAGCGGGCCGAAATTATGGGCACGACGTTCACAATCAAAATAGACGGGGCGGGCAATGGTGCCCGAGCGACGAGCGCGGCTTTGGAGGAGATTCGCAGGATTGACCGGTTGCTGAGCACTTACAAGGAAGATAGCGAGATATCCGAGGTCAATCGCCGGGCCTTTGATGAACCTGTTGCTGTCGGAGCCGACTTCCGGAACGTCTTGAACGCCTCGCGCATTTATTCCGAGATGGGCGATGGCGCCTTCGACCCGACCGTGTATCCTCTCATGCGGTTGTGGGGCTTCACACGGCGCGAAGGACGTATCCCTACAAACGATGAGCTTGCGAAAACGCTGCCGTTGCTTGATTTGAGCCAAGTAACCCTCGATGAATCAACCCACGCAATCAGACTTGCACGTGAAGGAATGGGGCTTGATTTCGGCGGTATTGCGAAGGGCTATGCGGTTGACCGCGCCATTGGAATACTCAAGAGATACGGCGTCGAAAGCGCCATCATCGATGCCGGCGGCAATTTCTATGCGCTCGGAACACCTCGGAGCCGGGACCATTGGCGCGCAGGCGTGCGGCATCCGCTCAAACACGATGAGGTGATTGCGCGTTTGCCGATTGCGAATAAGGGCGTTTCAACCTCAGGAAACTATGAGCGTTTTTTCGAAATCGGCGACAAGAAATACTGCCATATCATGGACCCGCGCACCGGCAGGCCTGTTGAGAGAATGCTGAGCGCAACCGTCATCGCCGACAGTGCCATGGCCGCCGATGCCCTCTCGACCGCCGCCTTCGTCCTCGGCCCGGAAAAGGGGATGGAGCTCATCGAGGCCTTGCCGGACATCGAAGGGATGCTCATTGTTCAAGAGACCAACTCGCCCGAGGACTTCCAGATTCTTATCTCATCAGGTCTGCAGGAGACGATAGAGCTTCTTCTTCCCAGCTCACTTTGAATGCCCAAGAGGCGACCACGTAAGACCGCCTCTGGCGCGAGATTCATCCGAACATTGTAAGGGTCATTCGCGAACGTCCCCTGCAATTCGTCGGCCCACAATTATCGTACAGATTTGCAGCACCGTGTCGTGAGGTATACGCTTTCATGTGACGCACCTATTCTGCTTTGACTGGTTGACAATCCCGGCGCATCCCGATATCATTGAGCCATGCGGGTTGCAGTGTATTACAATAATAGCGATGTTCGACTCGAAGAATTGCCGAAGCCGCAAATTGGGCAGGGTGAACTGCTTCTGCGCATCGAGGCGAGCGGCATCTGCGGCAGTGATGTGATGGAATGGTACCGCATCAAGAAGGCCCCGCTCGTGCTCGGCCATGAGAT
The DNA here is from genome assembly GCA_003598055.1 of Candidatus Abyssobacteria bacterium SURF_17. GTDB lineage: Bacteria > Abyssobacteria > SURF-5 > SURF-5 > SURF-5 > SURF-17. Next base: position 68,583 of record QZKI01000089.1, read on the forward strand.
TGCAGGAGAGATCATCGAGGTCGGCAAGGATGTAAAGCGCTATAAAAAGGGCGACCGCGTTTCAGCTTCGCATCATGTTCCGTGCAACACGTGTCATTACTGCCTCACCGACCGGCACACCGTGTGCGACACGCTCCGGAGCACGAATTTCGACCCCGGCGGATTCGCCGAGTTCGTGCGGCTCCCTGCCATTAACGTTGACCGTGGCGTGTATCCACTTCCCAATGAAGTTTCTTACGAGGAAGGCACATTCATCGAGCCGGTTGCGTGCGTGCTTCGCGCGCAGCGAATCGCCCGCCTCAGGCCCGGCCAGAGCGTCCTTGTAGTTGGCAGCGGCATGACCGGTCTTTTGCAGATTTACCTTGCGCGCGCCTTCGGCGCGGGCCGTATCATGGCCACCGACATTTCTCAGTATCGGCTGGACACAGATCTGCGCTTCGGAGCCGAAGCCGTCATCCATGCCGGTGAGGATGTTCCCGGGAAGGTACGCGAGCTGAACTGTGGCAGGCTGGCCGATGTCGTGTTCGTTTGCACCGGCGCAGTGAGCGCAATTCATCAGGCGCTCGATTCGGTCGAGCGTGGCGGCACGGTGCTCCTGTTTGCGCCTACTGACCCGGGGGTGAAAATTCCGCTTGATGTGACGGAGATGTTCTTTCGTAATGGCGTGACGCTCACATCATCGTATGCAGGCAGCCCGGCCGACCACATGACTGCGGTCGAGCTGCTGCGCTCCGGCACGCTGAACGTGCGCGACATGATTACGCATCGGCTCCCGCTCGCGGAAACCGGAAAGGGTTTCAAGCTCGTCGCCGACGCAAAGGAATCGATGAAGGTCATCATCGAGCCACAGAAATAGATACGAAATGGGTTCACCGCAAATGCGCGAAGAACGCAAAGAGCCCACGGAGGACAGAGCTTTGTTCCCAAAATTTTTCTTTGCGCGCTTTGCGCCTCGGGTCTGCTACCCTTTGCGGTTTACAGTGGTATTTATTCTTAACCACTAACGGCAATTAAAGGAGGTTATGGTATGGACTGGGGATTGCAGAATCGGCTTTCGCGCATCATCAAACCCAAGACGGGCCGAACTGTCATGCTTGCGGTTGACCACGGCTATTTTCAGGGCCCGACGACGGGCTTGCAGCAGCCGGGCAAAACGATCAAGCCGCTGATTCCGTATGCCGACTCGCTCATGCTCACGCGCGGTGTGCTGCGCAATTGCATCGACCCGGGAATCGACACGCCCATTGTGCTGCGCGTTTCCGGCGGCACGAGTGTCCTGAAGGAGCTCTCGAACGAAGGACTCATGACGTGCGTCGAGGAGGCGATTCGGCTGAATGTGGCGGCAATCACGCTCTCGATTTTCGTCGGCGGCGAATACGAGCGCCAGACCCTCCTTGCGCTGGGTCAGCTCGCGGACGAGGGCAACAAGTACGGCATTCCCGTGCTCGCCGTCACGGCGGTCGGCAGGGAAATGGCGCGCGATGCACGCTACCTCGGGTTGGCGTGCCGCATCGCAGCCGAGCTGGGCGCACATTTCGTGAAGACCTACTACTGTGACGATTTCGAGAAGGTCGTCGAGGGATGTCCGGTGCCTCTCGTGATAGCGGGCGGCAAGAAGCTTGCGGAGCGCGAAGCATTGCAGATGGCGTATAATGCCGTCAGTCGGGGCGCTTCGGGTGTGGACATGGGCCGCAACATCTTCCAGTCCGACAGTCCGGTCGGCATGATCAAGGCCGTACGCGCGATTGTGCAAAGAAATATGTCCGTGGATGAGGCATACAAGATTTACGAGGACACGAAAACCAAGAAGGCTACCGCCCTCGCATAGGGCTTCAATGCGTTGTTCGCCGCGTATTGCAAATCAGCGCAAGAGTGTGATTTGACCACAAAGGCGCGAAGACACGAAGAAGAAAAGAGATTCTTTGTGGCTTTGCGGTTCAATTTATTCTTGGAAGTTGGAAAGAGGGCCTATCGGACAGTTTGCCGGGCCAAAGAAATAATCCCGCCGCCGATAACGATATCGCCCTCGTAGAAGACAACTGACTGGCCTGGTGTGATGGCCCGTTGCGGCTGCTCGAAGCGCACGAGCACGCTGTCGTTCTCGTGTGGGACAATGGTGGCGGGGCTTTCTTCATGCTTGTAACGAATGCGCGCACGCACGCGGAGCGGCTCTTGCAGATTCTTGATGGCAATCCAATTCAGCTTCTCAGCGATGAGCTCGCTCGCCCACAGATGTTCTGACGTTCCTACCACGACAGCATTTTTCTCGATGTTGACCCCGACTACGTAGAGCGGCTTCGGATGCGCGATTCCCAAACCGCGTCTTTGGCCGATAGTGTAGTTCGCGATGCCTGTATGGCTTCCGAGAATCTCGCCGCCCACGTGAACAATCGGGCCCGGCCTGAGTTTTTCGGGCGCGACCTGCCCGAGCAGCTTGCGATAATCCCCCTCCAGCACGAAGCATATTTCCTGGCTTTCCGGTTTGTCGGCAATGGCAAGCCCGAGTTCCCTCGCCTTCTTGCGCACCTGTTCCTTCGTTATCTCGCCGAGCGGGAACAGAATGTGCGCGAGCTGGTTCTGGGTAAGCTGGTAGAGGAAATACGACTGCTCTTTGAGGGGGTCGCGCCCTTTGAGCAGCACATATCGTCCGGTTGTCTCTTCTCGTGAGATGCGTGCGTAGTGTCCCGTTGCAACATACGAAGCGCCGAGCGCACGCGCGCGTCGGAGCATCAGGCGGAATTTTATCTCCGTATTGCAGACAATGCACGGGTTCGGTGTTCTTCCCATGAGATACGCGGCGCAGAAGGGCTCAATCACATAGCGACGGAAGGCTGCTTTGGCGTTGGAAACGTAGTGGGGAATCCGCAAACGAGCGCACACGCGGCGGGCATCATCGGCATCGGAGGCTGAACAACATCGGCGCTTGAATTCGTCGGATGGTCCGGCATCATCCCATACCTTCATGGTGATGCCGATTACTTCAAATCCTTGCTGCGACAGCAGAGCAGCGGCCGTCGAACTGTCGACGCCGCCGCTCATAAGCGCTAAAACTTTCGAAGGCATTGGGACGCAAGGCTCGCAGACAGGGCGGCAGAATCAGGCCGCTCCGCCCCTACTGGCAGCGGCTAGCTCTTGCTCTTCGGCATGCCGCTCGACCTTCGGGAATTTCGCTTTCGCCGCGTCGGTCTGGCTCATGGTGCAGCGCCCTTCGAAGATGACGCCTTCGGCAACCACGAACTTTGCCGCCGCTGTGGTGACGTCGCCGTACATGCGGCCGGTCGAAAGAATTTCGACCTTCTCGCGTCCGTTGACATTGCCGTGGACGGTTCCACCGATGATGATGTGGTTTGCGATTACACTTGCTTTGACGACGCCTTTTTCTCCGACGATGACCGCGGCGTCGGCGCGCACATTGCCCTCCACATTGCCATCGATGCGGAGCGTGCCGCGCGAATGGATATCGCCTTTCAGCGTGGAACCGGGACCAACCACCGTGTCAACCTTGCTCGTGTCGACCATCTCTTGCGGACCCCTACTTTTGAACACTGGTTTCTCTTCAATAATGGACTCGTCGTTTTTCTTCCCAAAAAAACCCATCATTCCTTCTCGTGTTGTACCCTTTCGGAGGGTCTCCTCGTTTGCTCCCGGCGGGCGCCCTCGATGCGCCTTGCAACCTTACCCGCCCTTGTCAGGTCTGCCCATGTCCATTTCTTTCACAAACGGCCCCGACGTAACGGAACCGATGCGGGACACAGCCCTATCTCTCACTCTCAATTTTATTAGTCATGTTTTGCGCGGGGGAAATAGGGCTCTGTCCCCATGTCCAGGTGCGGAGATTATTCCACCAAATACTTCTGCGGATTGACGAGCCTTCCGTTCGCGTGAACCTCGTAATGCAGATGCGGGCCCGTGCTCCGCCCGCTGCTTCCGACATGTGCCAACAGGTCTCCGCGCTTTACTGCGTCCCCTTTCTTTACAAACAGGGTGTTATTATGGCCGTAGGTCGTCTGGTATCCGTATCCGTGCTCGATAATGACCGCCCTGCCCAGTCCCTCCTGCCATCCCGCGAATAGTACAGTGCCGTCGGCAGGCGCTATCACGGGGGTCCCGCGCGGAGCCACTATGTCACAGCCTTCATGAAAGCTTTCCCTGCCGCTTATGGGGTCTTTACGGTAGCCGAATCCGGACGAAATCCATGCATCCTGTGAGGCAACGGGACAAAGGGAGGGAATGCTTGCCAACCGGGCGCTTTGTCGTTCGAAGGCGTCCAGAATCTCTGCAAAACTATCTTTGAGCTCGAGCGAGCCATTGAGCAGATCTTGCACGCTGCGTTGAACGGCGGGCTCCAGATAAGACCCGTCCGAAGGTATGTAGGGGACATCGCCTGACAACCGCTCTCCAAAAGGCCCACCCTGTCCACCTGCGGCTGGGTCCGACTTCGACCGCTCACGGGGCCTCAGACCAGCGATCGTGCGAAGCTTATCCTCAAGCTCCTCGAGGACAGAAAACTCCTTATTGAGTTGTAAGATCTCGGCGTCGCGGGCGCTTATTTCCGCCTCTAATTGCAGGACGCGCGATAGCTTATCCTGCTTCCATTTGTAGCCCGCATAGAGGGTGACTATAATGGTGAGAATAAACAAAGACGCAGCCACGATGGCCGCAGTCCGAAGAGTCCGCACGGATACATCGAGGTTATAAACCTTTCGCCCCGGCGAGTTGGGGACAATCATCAAACTCCACTTTTTCTGCATCTCGGCCCCTGCAGATTTATTAGTCTTATTCCCCTGCTGCTTCGATCACCTCATTACAACTGTCAGCACAACTGCGCCTTCTCTGAGAGGCACACACATCAGCCTCTCGTCGGGCGTATTCTAGCATACCCACTTCTTGTAGTCAAGCAATTTTTTCCGCCATTTATGCCCTAGATATTGTGATAAAGAAGGCCTTCCAAGCAACCTATGGTACCGCGAAGTACTTCCTGCACTTTCTTGCCGGGCGAAATATTGTAAGTCTCCTTGGTCAAATTGCGGAATAATAATGAGAGAATCTGCAATTTTCGCCTTTCGCGCCCATTCTTGTCGTTTATTGAAATTTCATTCGCAAATCGGGTGACCCATTTAACCAGCCGCTATAAGGGCAACTCGGTGCAGGGCGCGCTCTACAAAACGGCCACGACCGGGTCTCCGCCTCCGTGCAACAGTTCTTTCCTTAAGGCCGCACAGACCTGCGCCCCTACCTGCACTCGTGAGAGGCGTCGCCGAGATTACGAGGGTTGAGATATGATATCAACTTCCGAACCGGTCGGCAAGCGGGAATCCGTCTTCGGTCAGATGATCAACCCGGACAACACGCGTTCCCATTCTGCCAAAGCGTTCCGTTGACAAGGTTTTTCGAGCGGTGCTATAATTCGACACGTTGTTGGACAAGTTGTTGCACGAACGAGGTGAACCCGGCTGCATGGGGTTTGAGGCCACTCTTTCGGGGTCACTCGTTAACCTATTACAGTGAAACGGTTGCAGATGTGACGCCGGACGGTACGTGTAGGGTGACTTTTGTGTTCGCCCGAAGCTTAAACAGGGGGGCGAACATCGCGCTCCTCGCGGGGTCCCTACAAACGAGGGAGCTCTCAATCCATAATCCAATGCTCGAATTGAGCGTAAAGGGGCTTGTTTCATGATTGAGGTAACACGCGGGGTTTATTGCGAGACTGAGTGGGAGGGAGCGAACGTAAGCGCGGTCACTACGGGCGAGGGTATTGTCCTCATCGACAGCCCAATGCTCCCGCGTGACGCGCGCGTGTGGAAACAGGAACTGCTCCGTGTTTCCGACGAGCCGATCACCTTTCTTATAAACACCGATTATCATTTCGATCACATGATGACCGATTGCCTCTTGTGCGACCGCGTCATTGCCCATTTGCTCGCCGAGCCTGCGTTTGCAGCCCAGGATGCCGAGGTGTTCGAGCAGATGGTGAGCGTTTTCTTTCCTCAGATAGACCCGCAATTGAAGGCTGAAGTGCGAGAACTTCAGCCGGTCTCGCCGTTTATCTCGTTCGCCGAGAGGCTGGCACTCAATATGGGCTCGCGCAGGATGGAAATCATCCATATGGGAGGACACACGCCTGCGACCTCTGTCGTTCACCTGCCTGAGGATGGCATACTATTTACAGGAGATGTGCACGTGCATGAACGGCACCCGTTTCCGGGCGACGGCAACCTCCTCCAATGGATAGATGCGCTTGGACGCATCGAGCGAATGGAAGCGGAGAGGATCGTTCCGGGTCATGGCAACGTGTGTGATATGAAGTCAGTCGCGCGCCTGCGACGATATTTCGAGGAAATGAAGGAACGCGTGAGCGATTTGACCGCGAAGGGATGTGACCGCGAGGAAGTCGAGAACCGCGTCGATATGTTCTCGTATTTCCCCGTGGACGCCGGCAAGGAAGCACGCACGCAGAGTTTCATCAGGCTGGGTGTCGGAAGGATGTTCAGCCAATTGGCAGAATCACAGGGGGGACAGGCAGTTTCCCCGGGCGCAGATTCTAATTGACGCGAGTGGGAGGGGAATAGGGCTCTGCGAATCTGTCTTACGATTGTCACGGTGACTTCGGTCTTTCTCGGTGCAAATGTACTAGCATAACGTTCTTAGTCTCTTTGATCTCATGTAGGGTCGAATGAATTCGACCCTACAAAACCGGCAGACAGATTCTCTGACCCCGTCCCTGATTGCGAGACGGTTTCATGAAGGATGATTCTCCGATACATATTCTCTGGGTGCCCACGATAGTGGCCGCCGCGGTGGTGTACATCGTCAGTTGGATAGACTTGATTCCCGGCGTCGGTGTTGGCTGGCTTGACGACCTCGCCGTGCTCATAGCGCTCATATGGTTTTTTACAAGCTGGCTCCCAAAGAATAAGCATCGAATCTACTGGTTCCATCATCGGTACGAGTCGGGCGCGCAGAAGGAGGACGAATCGTCCGGAGTCGGACAGGAGAGGAGCGATGCTCCGAATTTCGACCCATTCGAGGTACTCAATATCCGGCGCGGAGCGTCGTCGAGCGAAATCAAACGTGCCTACCGGGAGATGCTCGCCCAATATCATCCCGACAAGGTTGCGCATCTAGGAAAGGAATTTCAAGAGCTGGCGCACGAAAAAATGATTGACATCAACAAAGCGTATGAAGCCTTGTGCGGAAAGGGGTAAACCAGTGCCTTTTTGCCCGAATTGCAGGAGCGAGTATGAGGTCGGGGTGGAGCGGTGTCAGGATTGCGAGTCTCCGCTCGTGGATGAGCTTCCGCCGGAGGACGAGCCGGGAGTTGAGGACGAAGTGCCGTTCGTCGTGGTGTACGAAGCCTCAGGTGACAAGGAAGCCCTCATCGTAAAGGGCGTGCTGGAGAGTGAGGCCATCGAGTGCTCGCTCAGCTCCGATGTCCCTCACACGGTGGTCCCATTGAATATTAATGGGCTCGGCGCCGTCAGAATATCGGTACTAGAGAAAGACGCCGAGCGCGCGAAAGAAATAATCGAGGCCTATAAGACCGAGACCGCCGAGGAGTAATGGTCGGCGTGAAATTACGTGCTGGTGGTTGAAAATGTCGCTACAACACAATAGCAACTCGAAGCATCAGCGAAAATCCCTCGTCTTGGTTGTGGATGACCACAGGCTCACCCGCGAGCTGCTCAAGGCGTATCTGGAAAACGCCGGCTACGACACCATTGAAGCGGAGGACGGCCAGCAAGCGCTCGAGAGAGTGGCGAGCCACTCGCCCGACCTTGTGCTTCTCGACTTGCTCATGCCCGTGCTCAACGGGTTTGAAGTGTGCCGGCGAATCAAAGAAGATCGCCGCACCACGCTTCTGCCGGTCATCATGGTCACCGGTCTTGAGGATTTCGACGCGAAGATGAAGGCGCTCGCGCTCGGGGCCGATGACTACATCAATAAGCCATTGAATGAGCGCGAGCTGCTCATGCGTGTGAAGAACCATCTCCGCATTAAACAGCTCACCGACGACCTCGAAAACGCGGAGAATGTCATCATCGCGCTCGTGCGCACGGTCGAAGCCAAGGACCCGTATACGCGCGGTCATTCCGAGCGCGTGGCGGAGTATGCGCTCAAGCTCGCTGAGTCAGTCGACTTGGACAAAGACGGCCTGCGCGTGCTCGAGCGGGCCGCTCTTCTCCACGATGTCGGCAAGATCGGCGTGGATGACGCCATCATCCGGTCACCCGATAAACTCACGCGCGAGGAACTCAAGCAGGTGCACACGCATCCTTCTATCGGAATCGAGATAATCAAATCGCTCTCGTTCCTGTCCGATGCGCTCGGGCCCATCCAGAGTCACCATGAGCGGTTCGACGGCACCGGGTATCCGGGAAAGCTCGCACGCGAAAACATTCCCATCGCGGCCCGCATCATCGCCGTCGCAGACACATTCGACGCGCTCACCACCGAGCGACCCTACCGCAGGCCCGTCAGCACGGAAAAGGCATTCGAGGAAATGCGACGCAGCGCCGAGAGCGGCCAGCTTGACCCGCGGCTTGTCGAGAAGTTCATCGAAGTAATGACCCGCGAACTCTCCCACCGCAAGCCGTAACGACGGCTTCAGAACCAACAACCCGAAACCAGTTCTTGACCGCGGATTCACACCGATAACAGAAGAACGCTAACCACCAAGACAAGTCACAAAAATAATCTTGGTGTCTCTTGTTTCTTGGCGCCTTCGTGCCTTTGTGGTTCAAATGGGTAATCTCTGGTCTCTGGTTTCCAATCCGTGGGAAAATTGGGGTCAAGTCTCGAATTATAAGGTCTTGATGCGGATATGCGCAATAACTTTTTCCGCTGCAGCTTATAATTCAGGGCCTGACCCCAGCCGCTTCACATAACCTGCGGAGGCAACACGCAACATGCAGCCACGAGGGGTTCGATCACGAGAGGAACGCCGTCGTTTCCGTGCTCATTCTTCGCAGAAATAGCAGGATCCGCCCCTCCAGTCATAGGAACCGCTGGCCTCGTTTGACTGACCGCCGCTCACGCTCGCCAAGTCGCCACTGGCCGTGTTATCATAACCGCCGCTTACGCTCGCACTGGTACCGCTGGCCTGGTTGGACCGACCGCCACTCATGCTTGCAGCGTAGCCGCTGGCCGTGTTCTCATAGCCGCCACTCACACTCGCATAATAGTTGCTGGCCAAATTCCATTGACCGCCACCCACGCTTGCAGCATCGCCGCTGGCCGTATTCTCATAACCGCCGCTCACGCTCGCACTGGTGCCGCTGGCCTCGTTGGATTGACCGCCGCTCACGCTCGAAGCATAGCCGCTGGCCGTGTTCTCATATCCGCCGCTCACGCTCGCATAATCGGCGCCGGCCAGATTCCCTCTGCCGCCACCTACGCCCGAAGCATAGCCGCTGGAGGTGTTCTCGTAGCCGCCGCTCACGCTCGCACTGGTGCCGCTGGCCTCGTTGGATTGACCGCCGCTCACGCTCGAAGCATAGCCGCTGGCCGTGTTCTCGTACCCACCGCTCGCGCTCGCATAATCGGCGCTGGCCACATTCCATCTGCCGCCACCCACGCCCGAAGCATAGCCACTGGCCGTGTTGCCAGCGCCGCCGGTGACGCTGCTATTGGGACCACTAATGGTGTTGCGACTGCCGGCCACTAAGCCCCCAAAACTTGAATACTCGTGCCACCGGCCCACGATCAGGTTGTGGGAGCCGGTCCGGCCGAGCACAGGCGTGCCTGACAGTTCGTTATAGCCGATGACGAGGTTACCGAGACCGGTTAAGGCGCCGTTGTCGTCGGTCCTCCCCGACCCGCTTCGCACATGCAGGTTCGCACCCTCGATGATGAGATGAGGGCCTGCTAACCCATTTATCTCCCCCTCAACAACCTTGACAAGAGCACCGATTGCTACCGCCGGAAGGATTGTGGCCTTCAAGTCGGCAACTTGTTCGCGCAATGCTGCATTCTCAGATTCCAACGCTACGAGACGACTTTCTAATATCTTAAGGCGATTGCCGTCATCGGTCCATGCATCTGCGGGCACGAAAACGATTGCCACTATCGCAAGAGCAAGAGCACCCATCAGATTTCGAGCCTTCATCTCTTTTCCCTCCCAATTTCCCCTCATCGGTTGCTCTCAAATTGCCCCATCCTTCAGTCGAACAAGGGTGCACCGAGCTAACCATTATCTCAAGCTGCCACCTCCCTTCCATCTTTTGGCAAGCTGCCGATTAGTATTCTCCCTTTCCTTGACAATCATTTCGGATGCCGCCTTCACAGAAAATTCGAAGCAGTGGTCTTTTGTTTCCGTTATTTCGGCAGAGATGTGAAGCCTCTTGTCGGAGCTTCATTCGGCCACCTCGTTTCTGGACGAGCATGCCGTCGAGGGAGAAACTGATGCCGAGAGCGACACACAGCGGAGCCCTCGGGCAACATATTGAACTTGACTTCGTAGGGACCAAACCGGGTGGGCGGCGCATGTCTGAACGCTCAATGCAATCCTGCGCCTCCAGGATATAAAATAATTATACCATAAGGTTTAGTATTTGTCAAACTAGAAACAAATATAATTCATGAATAGCACAATAACCGTTGAGGAAAGACCATCATCTGCCACCCAGAGCCACCGCGAGAAACCATCTTTTGACCTCCCCGCGCCTTGCTTCATTCCCGCCGAGGAGGGCAGGAAGAAGGGATCGCGGCAGCGGGAACCTCAGATTTTTCTTGACAGCATGGGCGGATTTTGCTAGTATTTTACGACATCTCTTATTCACCCCAATTGATAATGAGATGAAACCTGGATAAGGAGAAAGCATAGGGTTCTATGAGTGTGCATGTCCCCATATTCGCGATGTTCATCATTGCCTTCCTCATCGGTTTAGGTTTTCTCGCAGTCTCGGTCTTTTTAGGGCCGAAACGCCTGTCAAAGCAGAAGCTTGACCCGTTCGATTGCGGCAATCCGCCGCTCGGCACACCGCGCATTCCCGTCTCTATCAAGTATTACGTTGTGGCGATATTGTTCATCCTTTTCGACGTGGAGGCGGTGTTCCTGTACGTATGGGCAATCGTATTCAAAGAACTCGGCCTGTTCGGGTTCATCGAGATGTTGGTTTTCATCCTCATCCTGGTCGGCGGGCTCGCATATGTCTGGAGAAAAGGGGCGCTCGAATGGGAATAGAAACAGCATTCGGAGAAGGCATCATTACCACGCGGCTGGATAAGATTGTGAACTGGGGCCGCAAGTGGTCGTTTTTCTGCTATCCGTTCGTAACCGCGTGCTGCGGCATGGAATATATGTCGACCGCTGCGTCGCACTATGACATCGCGCGGTTCGGAGCGGAGTTTCCCCGGTTTTCGCCCCGGCAGGCCGACCTGATGCTCGTTGTGGGTACCATCTGCCACAAAGTTGCGCCGGTGCTCAAGCTCGTGTATGAGCAGATGTGCGAGCCCAAGTGGGTGATCGCGGTAGGCGCCTGTGCGTGCTCGGGCGGTTTTTATCGGAACTATTCCGTGGTGCAGGGTGTTGACCGCATCATTCCTGTGGATGTGTATGTCACCGGCTGCCCTCCGCGACCGGAAGCGATACTTGACGGCATCATGAAGATGCAGGCCAAGGTGGACACAGAATCGGTGCTCCTGCGAAGGAACTGATGCACCGGGAGACATGAATGGCTGAGGAAAGCGTAACCATACGGAAGCTGCGTGAGCAGTTCGCGGACCGAGTCCAGGTTCTTCCCACCCCGGCCGACGGCATGGATACGGTGAAGGTCAAGCGCGAGGACATTCTGGACGTGTGTATGTTCCTCCGAACGGATGGCGACCTTGACTACGACCTCATGCGCGACCTCACATGCGTGGATTACATCCACGAGAAACCGCGATTCGAGGTTGTCTATCACCTGTATTCCATCTATTACAGCCACGCCGTCAGACTGAAGGTGCGCCTCGAGGAGCGCGACCCCGCCATAGACACGGTTACCGGCGTGTGGGTCGGCGCGAACTGGTACGAGCGCGAGGCATACGACCTGTACGGAATCAAATTCAATAATCATCCCGACCTGCGCCGTATCCTGCTGTATCCCGAATTTGTTGGACATCCGCTTCGCAAGGATTACCCGATAGACAAAGAGCAACCTCTGTTCGAGGAACGAGAGGAAACGAAAGGCGTGCGCTAGCCCGGCCGGGCTTGCGCCAGGCGCGAGCGAGCAATGGCAGACCTGACGAAAGAACTTCATACCCAATGCATGACGCTGCAGATGGGGCCCTCGCATCCCGCGATGCACGGCACCGTGAAACTGCTGGTCGACGTTGACGGCGAGGAAATCCACATCGTGAAGCCAGAGGTGGGGTACTTGCACCGCGGCTTCGAGAAGATGTGCGAGAACAGCACGTACCATCAAGTGACACCGTTCACCGACCGTCTCAACTACGTCTCGCCGTTCATTAACAACGTGGGCTATGCGCTCGCGGTCGAGAAACTGCTCGGCATCGATGTGCCGGAGCGGTGCAAGTATTTGCGCGTGCTCGCATGCGAGATTTCCCGGATAACCGACCATCTCACCTGCCTCGGCGCGAGCGGAATGGAGCTTGCCGCGTTCACTGTTCTCTTGTATTCGATCGAGGCTCGTGAATGGATGTGGGAGTTGGTGGAGGCACTCTGCGGAGCGCGACTCACGACCACGTGGACGCGCATCGGCGGAGTCGCCTACGACATGCCCGAGGGTTTCGAGCAAAAGACGCATCAGGAGTTGGACAAGGTCAAGCGGTTGATCGACGACATTTCCGGCCTTCTGGTGAAAAACCGTATCTTCTACGACCGCATGCGCGACACCGGTGTGCTCACGGCGGATGAATGCCTGGCCTATGGAGTGACGGGACCGTGCCTGCGCGCAGCCGGTGTGTATTATGACGTTCGCAAGGCAAAACCCTACCTCGTGTACGACCGCATGGATTTTGAAGTTCCGCTCGGCAAGCACGGAGATAACTACGACAAGTTCATGGTACGCGTGATTGAGATGCAGCAGAGCATTCGGATAATCGAGCAGGTGCTCGACCAAATACCCGACGGCCCGATTTCGGTGGACGACCCGAAAATCACGCTTCCGCCGAAGGAAAAGGTTTATACGTCAATCGAGGCGCTCGTGCACCACTTCAATATCATCATTAAAGGAATCAGACCGCCGAAGGGCGAGGTCTACGTCGCGGTTGAAGGCGGCAATGGAGAGCTTGGCTTCTACGTCGTTTCCGACGGATCGGATAAACCATGGAAGTGCCGCTGCCGCGGGCCATGTTTTCCAATCGTGCAGGCGATTCCGAAGATGCTCGAAGGCTCGATGATTGCGGATGTGATTCCGACGTTCGGCATGGTCAATATGATCGGCGGCGAAATGGACAGGTGATATGGCAGAGGGCATTATATTAGCGGTAAAGATTGCAATAGCGGTGCTGTTCGTTCTCAATCTCGCAGGGCTCTTGACGTGGGCCGAGCGCAGGCAGAGCGCATTCATGCAGGACCGGTTGGGACCAAACCGCGCCAATGTCTTTGGCGTCACACTCATCGGCCTGCTCCACCCGGTGGCCGACGGCATCAAGATGATGATGAAAGAGGACTTCGTGCCGGCGGGCGCCGACCGGATTGTGCATACGTTGGCGCCGTTCATTGCGCTGTTTCCCGCATTCGTGGCATTCGCCGTGATTCCATTCGGCGACCGGCTCCCCATCTTCGGCTACGAGGTGAATCTCGTCGTCTCGGAAATCAATGTCGGCCTGCTGTTCGTAGTAGCGGTCATGTCGCTTGCCATATTCGGCGTGTTCCTCGGCGGATGGGCCTCGAACAACAAGTGGTCGCTGCTCGGCGCGTTGCGTTCGGCCGCGCAGATGATTTCATATGAAGTGACGCTCGGTCTGACCATCATTGGCGTGCTCATGGTGTATCAATCGCTCAGGCTCGATGAGATAGTCCGCGCGCAGGGCGACCTGCTGTTCGGCTTTATTCCGAAGTGGGGCATCGTGACGCAGCCGCTGGGTTTCCTTCTCTTCTTCGCGGCGGCAATGGCTGAGACGAAGCGAACGCCGTTTGACCTGCCGGAAGGCGAGTCGGAAATCGTGGCGGGCTACTTCCTCGAGTACAGCGGAATGAAGTGGGGCATGTTCTTCATGGGCGAGTTCGCGGAGATCGTCGTGATCGCGGGCGTGGTCACGTCGTTGTTCCTCGGTGGTTGGCAGATACCCTGGGTCTCGACGGCGGCGCTCTTGAGCGTATTCCCCGGTTGGCTGGTCGCGCTGATACAGATAGGCGTGTTCAGCGTAAAGGTTGTGATACTGTGCTGGCTGCAACTCACCGTGCGCTGGACGCTTCCGAGGTTCCGGTATGACCAGCTCATGCGGCTCGGCTGGAAGATGCTGCTCCCGATTTCACTCGCCAACATTTTCGTGACCGGCGCAGTGATATTGCTGATTCAGCATTTCAAGGGTGTATAAACGTGCGGAACGGATTCTGAAACAGGGTAGTTGGAGATTCTCCGAATGGCAATCAAGACGAAACTGAATTTTTGGGAACGGCTCTACTTCCCGGAGATCTTCCGCGGAATCGCGATAACGTCTCGTCACTTCTTCAGGAACCTATCCAATCCGTTCAAGAATCCGGTCACGATACGCTATCCCGACCAGAAGCGGTTCATCCATCCGCGCTGGCGAGGGCGGCATCGGTTGATGGAGCGCAACGACGGCTCGCCACGCTGTGTCGCGTGCATGTGCTGCGCGACGGTGTGTCCGGCCCGATGCATCACCATCATGCCGGGCGAACATCCCGACCCTGCGATCATGAAGTATCCGATTTCATTCGACATCGATATGACGCGCTGCATTTTCTGCGGCTATTGCGTAGAGGCGTGTCCGGTGGATGCAATCAGGATGGACAGCGGCATTGTGTCGGTCGTCGATTATTCCCGCGACTCGCTCCAATTCCAAAAAGAAGTCCTTCTGAAAACGTCCTAACGGTCGGAGTCGGTAGGACGAACACCTTTGCGACTTGAGTATCCCGTTCTCGCCCTAATGATCACCTTCCTCTTCCTTTTCCTTATTTGCGCTTTCCGTTCTTGCCCCCTTCTTGAATATCTTCGTCACGTTACCCTTAATAAGAACCACGTATGAGACAATAATAGCGAGGGCAATTACTATTATCTGGTACGTAAGTCCTCCTGCGCCCGGATCAACATATGCATATGCAGTGTCGAAACCGAGAAAGGCCGTTACAACTCCTCCAGCAAGAATCAGAGCCCCCTGTTCCAACAGTTTGAGAGACGTACGCATAACCTATTCTCCTGTACTTGAGATGAAGGAGCAGCCCGCAGCGTACTTACCTTAGCTCGTAAAGGCTATTGTGGGCAAGAAACGCTCGTTTCCTTCTTTTCCAACTCTTTACAGAGAATCTCGTGATAGTGTTGCACAAGTTCTGGCTGGCGTATTTCTTTGAAGTCGTAAGCGCTCCGGCTCAAGTCGTGTAAGCTTCCCGACGCTGAGCCGGCGAGATATGTATAACACATGTCCCCCAATACCATGCGAACGGCAACGACCTCATTTGGCGCATCGTTGTTCCTGTGAGATTTGTCGGATCTGTCCAGCGCTATCAGACTCGTTGCGGCAATAAGCGGGCGTGAGCGGGGAATCCGAAGCTCATTTATTGATCGTGTGAAAATGACGTTTCCCTCCATCCAATCAGGGATCGGGATTCCTAGAAATGCGAGGATCGACGGCGCAATATCAAGATATTGAACCGACTCCTCGATAATGATTCTCTCCTTCTGGCCCGGCAAATGGACAACCAATGGAAGCGGATATCCGGTAAGCTCTCCAAGCGAAGAGATGATGTGTTTAAACTGATACGTCAGCCCATGGTCAGTATGAAAAACAATTAGCGTGTCATCGAACTTATCGTTCTTTTCGAGTATTTCAATTATTTCCCCAAGGTATCCGTCCACAGTTGATACGAGTTGGTCGTAAACGTCTTGGACGCTCTTGCCTTGCTCTGCAGACATCGTCACCGCTCTGAGAGAGTGGGTGCTCATTAAGTGCAAATGTACAAAAAAGGGTTGTTCGGTTTCTGTTATCAGTTCTTTGAATCTGCCTATTAACAATCGATCCTTTATCCCGGTAGTCGCAGTATCCAGGTCTGTGGGCAACAGAATCCATGCGGTCTTCGTGAGGTCCGCCATGAAGAGTATCTTGTTTGAATTTCGCTCAATAAGCTCTTTGAGAAAGTAAAGCTCGATGCCAAGTCTTCGCGTGATTACGTTTGAGAAATATGAGGGCACTCGGCCATGCAGCCTTGCCCACTGCTTCTCAAGAGGATTTAGACCAACTTCATAGCCGGTCCCGCTGAAGTTTTCGAAATGGAAGCCTTCCCGCAAGTTGCCTTTAGACGATGAAGCCATAATACCGTCATTCAGGTCAATGCAAAAATATCCTGCTGAGGCCAAAATGTGGGGCAAGTGATGAAACGCATCTTCCTCCCGCAGAATCCGCGTGCCATCAATCACTCCTGTCGTAAGAGGATTCTTCCCCGTTAGAATAGATACGGTGCTTGATCGGGTGTCACCCCCGTTGCAGTATGCTCTCGTATAGATTATCAAATTTCGCAACTTGCTTAGGTTGGGAGTCGTCTCTTTCTCATATCCGTACACTCCTAGATACCGCGTGTCCAGGCCATCCGCAGAAAAAAGAACGATATTCGGACGATAACCCGGAGCATCCGCCATGGATGATTCTCCGAGGGACCCTTGGGCAGGCGCCGCAAACCCAACCTTTTTGAGGACAAGCGGAAAAGTCGCAAGAAACAGCAACAGAACAACCGATGGCATCTTCCATCCATAGGAAGAAAAGAACCGGGAAACTTGCACCCGCCTTCTGAGAACCAGGAGGACGGCTAGATTCACGAGCAGCACAAGAAGGATTGCATTATTCAGTCCTGACAAATCGTATACGCTCCATTCCGTGAGCGTGTAGATCACCGTCTCCAGATTAGTCAGAATCACCGCAACAAAGAACAGGCTCACAAGAAGCCAGCAACACCAAAGCAATCCGTCGCGCACTTTCTTCTGCTCTGACAGCAGCAGCGCAATGGAGAATAGTCCCAACCAAAGGATGAGCGATGCGGTAAACAGGATAAATAGCGAATTATTCACTAATTCGATTCGTTCCAGAATACTCATCCCGGAGAACCACGACGGTTTTGAAGAGAGAAAGAAGACCTCAAGAAGTACGAACGAGGCGATGGTGCCAAACATGCACCCAAGAAGTGGAAAAGTCGCTTCATATGTGCATCTTATTCGTTTCATGGCAAAACCTTACGCGGCACGTGAACATCAACGAAACACGGAGATAAGCTTAGCGAATTGGATTGCCTCTGTCAAGCAATCAGGTGCGAACTGGAGGTTACGACTCTTCGCGGAGTGAGCGCCACAAGGACAAGCTTTCTTGGAACGATATGAGCTTGCGTGGACAGGCGTAAAGGATTACCAGGCAGTTCACCCGACGGTTTGGTGGCTGAACGTTATCGAATCGGGTAGGCCGGCGACTTTAAGCGCCTTATACAGTTCGCTCCGCATTCCGCGAACGACAATCGGCTTTCCTTCCGCCTGCAGTTGTCCAACTAACTGCATGAATCCTGCTATTCCGCCGGCCGTGATGTGCGTAGCGGCCGAGAAATCAAGGATCGCGCTAGAAATCGACGCATCACCAAGCTGGGAGCCGAGCTTGCCCTGAGCCTCGGTCGCTGTCTTCGAATCGAACGTGCCGTTGACCGCATACACTATGTGCTCGGCCTTCCCGCCACTGGATTTCTTCCCTTCTTTCGCCATGTTCCACTCCTTGAAGACCGTTGGGGTCAGACTTTGTGTTCCAACTTCCCGTCGTACGCTCGACGGAAGAGTTCCTCGACTTCGTCCACCATCGGGTAACGCGGATTCGAGCGGCAACTCGGGTCGTCGAACGCCTTGTCAATGAGTTCAGGCAATGCGTTTTCGAATTCCTGCTTCGAGATACCAAGGCCCTTCAACGATGTCGGCATGCCGCAGCCCTCGAGCAGGTCCACAATCGCCTCAATAAGCGCATCCACCTTCTCCCTTGTCGATACGCCTTTCAATCCTACGAAGGTTGCGGCCTCGGCGTATTTCTTGTCGGCGATGTATGCTTTGATGTTCGGATGCGGCATGAACTTCGTCGGGATGCTCGAGTTGTACTTGACGGTGTATGGCAGGAGCACGCCGTTCGCCCGGCCATGCGGGATATTGAATGTCGCCCCCAAGCTGTGCGCAAGCGCGTGGTTGACGCCCACAAAAGCGTTGCTGATGGCGATTCCCGCAATGCACGAGGCGTTGTGCATGTTCTCGCGGGCTTCGTAGTCCGCAGGGTCATTGTACGCACGGAGCAGGTAGTTGAACACCAGCCGGATCGCCTGAAGCGTGAGCGAGTCGGTGTAGCGGGAGGCAGCAATGGAGACATGCGCTTCGATGGCGTGCGTGAGCACGTCCATGCCGGTGTCGGCGGTGACAGACGGCGGCAGATTCATCACGAGCACCGGGTCCACAATTGCCACGTCGGGCACGAGCGAGTAATCGCTGAGCATCACTTTCCGGTTGGTGGTGCAATCGGTCACAACGGCGAAGGGCGTGACCTCCGAGCCCGTCCCGCTCGTCGTGGGCACGGCCACAAGTTTCGGCCGGTCGGGCGGAGGGGGAGGATACTCGGTAACGCGCTTGCGAGGGTCGAGAAACGGCAGCGACAGTTCCTCGAACTTGACGTCGGGATTCTCATAAAACAGACGCATCGCCTTTGCGGCGTCAATGACCGACCCGCCGCCGACGGCAATAATGTGGTCGGGTTTATAGTTATTGAGCACGCGAACGCCGTTCAGCACGGTCGCGAGCGAAGGCTCCGGCTCGACTTCGGAGAACGTGTGCGTGTGGGTGCTCTGCTTGAGGAAACCGCGCACAATGTCCACGTGTCCGCGTTTCTCAGCACCCTTAGTGGAGATAATGACGGTTGTTTCCGAGTTGATACCGCGGAGGTTCTCAAGCGAGTTCAGATTGAAATATATCTGGTTGGGCAGGCGGAACCATGCGTTCCCGGGCGTTCGGCGAGCGACGCGCTTTATGTTCATATAGTGATAGATGTTCAGATTGTCCATCGTGATGTTTCCGCCGCCCGTTCCACAGCCGAACGAAAATGTGGGCGAAAGGTCGTTGTAAACGCCGCCCAGCCCGCCGATTGTTGCGGGCGAATTGACCACGATACGGCCGGCGTTGAGCGCAGAGGCGAACTTCTGAATAACTTCTTCGTCGGTCGCGAACACTGAGGCTGTATGCCCGACGCCGCCGTTGTAACTGACGTCGAGGCACACGTTGATGGCGTCGTCGACAGACTTTACGGGCAGCACGCCGAGCACCGGAAACAGTTTCTCGACTGAGAGCGGGTGCCCCTTCCCTACCCCTTTGAGGGGCGCGATGATGAGACGGACGTTCGGGGAGACCGAGATGCCGCATTGCTTCGCGATATCCTGCGCGCTCTGACCGACGGCAAGTGGATGCATCATGCCGGTTTCGGGATGGATGACCGTATCCTCGAGCAGCTTCACCTCTTCCTCGGACGCGATGTGCGCTCCGAGTGCTGCGAACTTCGCAATCACTTCTTCATAAATTTCGTCGTCAATCGCGATTGTCTGCTCCGAGGCGCACACTGTGCCGTTGTCAAATGTCTTCGAGACGATGACATCCACAACCGCCGTATCAATATCGGCGCTCTTGTGGAGATAACACGGCGTGTTGCCTGCTCCGACGCCGAGCGCGGGTTTGCCGGTGCTGTAGGCCGCCTTGACCAGACTCGTCCCGCCGGTTGCGTCTATCAACTGAATATCGGGATGATTGAACAAGTATCGCGTGTCCTCGACCGTCGGCTGCTCGATACATGCAATAACGCCCTCCGGCGCGCCCGTCTTCTCGGCGGCCTCCGCCATGACGCGGGCGGCCTCGGCGCAGCATCGCATCGTACGAAAATGCGGCGAGAAGATGAGGGCGTTGCGGGTCTTGAGGCAGGTGATGCACTTGAAGAGCACCGTGCCGGTCGGATTCGTAATGGGGGTAATCGAGAAAATAACACCGATCGGCTCGGCGACCTCGACAAGGTTGCGTTCAGGATACTCGCGTATCACGCCGACCGTGCGCTTATCCTTGATGTGGTTCCAGACAAACTCGGTGGCGACGAAATTTTTGAGGACCTTATCCTCGAAGATGCCGAGCTTGCTTTCATCAACCGCAAGCCGTGCGAGGCGTTTCGCATTCCGGAGCCCGGTCATAACCATCGCTTTCACGATGGTGTCCACCTGCTCTTGTGAGAACTGCGCAAGTTCGGCTGCCGCCAGCTTCGCCCGCTCGACAAGGTTGTCGAGATAAATCTTCCGCTCCGTGCTCAGAGGTTGTCGTGAGTGACGAATACTCATTTCCTAATCCCCCCGCCTTTCATGAGAACATGTGCCGCTTTCGCCCGCAAATGGCGCCTGCTTACGAATGTCTCGATCGTCTGAACCCTGCAAGGGTCGCTTGAGAACGGGCGAACCCTTTAGGGGGCCTTCGCGAGCGTCCCCTCCTACAAGACGGTTTCACACGTTTCCACATCCTCCATGCAAAAATTCTTATCCACAGGTTGAAGTCCAATCGTATCACGTTTTCCCGGAAAGCGTCAATTGCCGCCGGTGTCCGTGTGCATAAAACGGGGTGGATGTAGACCTCTTCGAGATGTGATATAGTTAAGCTTGTATGAGTCGGGCTCAGAGAATCTGTTCCACGATTCTGTAGGGTCGATTTCATTCGACTGTACATGAACGTAAAGAGGCTGAAAACATTATGCGAATAAATTCGCACCTACAAAAGCCAAAGCCAGGTTGGCAATCGTCGGACAGATTCTCAGACCCGGGCGCTGAGAGGAGGTCTTCATGCCTGAGAAGACGATGAGCAGACGAACCGTGTTGAGAATGGGGGCAATGGGCGCAGCCGCAGTCGGATTCGCAGGTCTTGGCCTATCGTGCACTTCCAAGAACGAAAAAGACCTTGCATGGCAGTTTGCCTTTGAACCCGACGTCTATGTCGATCCCAAACGAGACGCACAACCGGCGAGCGAGGCGATAAAAGAGATTCAGGGATTTACGGGCGAGAAGCCCAACATAATCGTAATACTGACCGACGACATGGGATATGGGGACCTCGGCTGCTACGGCTGCAAAGCTATCAGGACACCGAACATCGATGGCCTGGCGCATAGTGGAATTCGCTTTACTGATTTCTATTCGAGCAATGCTCTCTGTTCGCCCTCCCGAGCCGGACTTCTGACCGGCCGCTACCCCCACCGTACGGGCGTAACGTTCCCGTTTCCGGGCGGGGAAGACACTGCCATGAGAAAACTATTCAGGAAAATGGGGCTCGTGTTCGGCTCGCTCGGCGCCATCGATATGCAGGGCGGAGCAAGCCTTGCCAAAGGTCTTCCGGCCTCAGAAATCACGATTGCCGAGGCGCTGAAACTCGCCGGATACCAGACCGCATGCATCGGCAAGTGGCACCTCGGCGATTTCACAAAAGACGCGCAGTATCTGCCGAGAAAGCATGGTTTCGATTACTTCATCGGGTTTAACGGCGCGAACGACGACTGGCCCGTCGCCTTCTGGCAAAACGAGACGGAGCTGGTGAAGGACATCGGCATTGACCAGGCGCGTTATACGGGCCTTTTTACCAAGGAGGCCATCGATTTCATCGAACGCTCGAAAGACAGCCCCTTTTTCCTCTATCTCTGCCACAAAGACCCGCACCAACCCTGCATACCGTCAGAAGAATTCAAGGATGCATCGGAAGGCGGCCGACATGGGGACACCGTGCAGGAGGTTGATTGGAGCGTGGGCGAGGTAATCAAATGCCTCCAAAGGAACGACCTCGAGAACGATACGCTCCTCATCTTTACGAGTGATAACGGCCCTTGGTACGACGGCAGTCCCGGCGGTCTTCGGGGAAGAAAGGGCCAGAGTTTCGACGGCGGTTACAGGGTTCCCATGATTGCCCGCTGGCCTGGCAAGATTGCGGCCGGAAGCATATGTAGCGATCCTTCCATGAATATCGATTTCCTCCCGACGTTTTTGGCGCTTGCCGGACTCGACCTTCCGAGCGACCGCATCATCGACGGGAAAAACATCTGGGGGCTCTTGACGGCAGCCGAAACCGAATCGCCCCACGAAGCCCTGTTCTTCTTCCATCACAATGAGCTTGAGGGCGTGAGGGCCGGCAAGTGGAAATACTTCCGACACATCAACTCATACGTATGGCCGGTTCCGCAGGATAAACCTCATACCCCGTTCGGCAAAGTCGCAGGCGGGTACGAATACAAGTCGGAGACAGGCGTTACCGTGCCTGCTCTCGGCTCATGGCCATTGCTCTACAACATGGATCTGGACCCGGGAGAAAACTACAATCTCATCAAGAAATATCCCACCGTGGCAAAACAGATGCAAGAGTCAATGGAGCGCTGGGAGAGAGAATTCGTTCGGAATCCGCGAGGATGGATATAGAGAATCCTTCTGCCTGTGCGGCAGAGAAAGGTCGGGAAAAAGCGCGATTGACAGTTGTAAAGCTTTTCGCCTATACTTAATGCATCGTTCGTGTCATGTGATGCCTTCGCAAGAAGCGATTGTCAGCGTAGGGGGAGAGGTATTTTTCTGTCTGTGACCAACTGTCGCATGGTCATGCCCAATGGATCTATGAGGTTCAAGAATGGATGCATCAAAGCAAACGAAAGCGCAACTGCTGAAGGAATTAAGATCTGCGCGAAAGCGCATCAAGGAGCTTGAGAAATCCGAAGTCGGCGCCAAGCGGACGAAACAATCGCTGGATCAAACCGTCGAGAAGCTTCGGAACGCCGTGGAGGAGCTCGAGGTAGCGGAAGAAGAACTGCGCCAGCAGAATGAGCAACTGATAATCGCAGAGGAGATGGCGACATCGGAGCGGCATCGGTATGAATCCTTGTTTGAATTCGCTCCTGATGGATACGTCGTTACAGACCCTGACGGCTTCATCCGTGAAATTAACCAAAATGCGGCTGACATGTTCACATGTTCCGCACGCGATAAGCTTCTGAACAAGCCGCTATCTTCCTTTATTGTTAAAGCGGAGCGCGCCGCCTTTCATAACAAACTGGCGCAGGAAAAGAAATCGAAGCGAACGCTGACGTTTGAGACGCGCGTTCAACCGAGGAAGGCTACTCCCTTTCCCGCTGAAATCAGCATATCTGCCGAGCGTGACCCGAAGAACAAGACGACAAATCTGCGACTGCTTATACGCAATATCTCCGAACGGAAGAAAATGCAGGAGTCGCTGACCAGGAGCGAGGAGCGCTACCGTTCGCTGTTCGAGGGGATGACTGAAGGCTTTGCGCTCCACGAGATAATCTGCGACAAAAAGGGCGAGCCCTGTGACTACCGGTTCCTTGAGATAAACCCGTCCTTCGAGCGTCTCACGGGCCTTAAGCGGAGCGACGTGATTGGGAAGACCGTGCTCGAGGTCTTGCCTGAGACTGAGCCTTACTGGATCAAGACCTTTGGCGCCGTGGCGCTCACCGGCCGGCCGGTCCATTTCGAAAACTATTCGACCCCGCTCAAACGTTACTATGAGGTCTTCTCCTATCGCCCCGCCCCTCGACAGTTTGCGGTGGTATTCATGGATATCACCGAGCGCAAGGAGATGGAGGAAGCGCTCCGTAAGGCGCATGATGAATTGGAGATACGCGTTCAGGAGCGCACCACGGAGTTGAGAGAAGCGAACGCGTCATTGCAGACAGAGATCGTTTCCCGCGAGCGGGCCGAGGAGGCCGCAAAGGCCGAGCGGAAGCGGTTCTTTGACGTGCTCGAGACGCTCCCGGCCTATTTAGTATTGCTCACGCCCGACTATCACGTTCCTTTTGACAATCGCTTCTTCCGCGAGCGTTTCGGTGAGTCGCAGGGCCGGCGCTGCTTCGAGTATCTGTTTGGCCGCACCGAGCCCTGCGAGGTTTGCGAGACCTATACGGTCCTGAAAACCATGAAGCCGCATCGGTGGGAATGGCTCGGCCCGGACGGTCGCAATTACGACATCTATGACTTCCCGTTCACTGATACGGACGGTTCCACGCTTATCATGGAGACGGGCATCGACATCACCGAGCAGAAGCAGGCGCAGGAGGCGCTGCGCAAGCTCAACGAGACGCTCGAGCAGCGCGTGGCCGAACGAACTGCGGAGCTTCATGAGAGCCGCGATGACCTCAACCGCGCCCAGGCTGTTGCTCATACCGGAAGCTGGCGTCTGGATGTTCGGAAAAACGAATTGCTGTGGTCCGACGAGAGCCACCGAATATTCGGCATTCCACCGGGCACGCCGCTGACGTATGAGACATTCTTGGCCGCGGTTCATCCTGACGATAGAGAATACGTGGATACGAAGTGGAAGGCGGCAGTCCGTGGCGAGCCTTACGATATCGAGCACCGTATCGTGGTTGGCGACACTGTCAAGTGGGTCCGTGAGCGGGCCGAATTGGAATTCGACAAGGATGACGCACTGCTCGGTGGATTCGGCACGGCGCAGGACATCACCGAGCGAAAGCAGGCGGAGGAGGCGCTGCGCGAGAGCGAGGAGCGTTTCCGGGCCCTGGCCGAAGCTCTGCCGCAAATCGTCTGGACGGCTGACGCCGCTGGTGGCGTCGAGTGGTTCAATCAACGTTGGTACGATTACACCGGCGAGCCGCAAGGAGTCGGCGAGGGTTGGAGCTGGGGTAAGCTGGCCCACCCCGACGACATGCCTCAGACGCTGAAGAAATGGCAAGAAGCGCGAGAAGAGGCCGCGCTCTTCCAGAACGAAATCCGCGTCCGCCGCCGTGACGGCCTGTACCGGTGGTTCCTTGTCCGCGCTTGGCCCCTGCGGAACGCCGACGGAAACATCGTCCGCTGGTTTGGCACCAATACCGACATCCAGGACATGAAAACAGCCGAAGAGGCGTTGCGCGAAAGCGAAGAGCGTTATCGCCAGCTCTCCGAGAACCTGCAAGAAACGGTCAAAAAGCAGGTGGAAGAACTGCGTCAGGCTCAAACGCTCGCGGCTTTGGGGCAGATGGTATCGGTTGTAGCCCACGAAATCAGGAATCCATTGCATGCGATAAATTTCGGAATCGAGAGCCTGCAAAAAGCAGTGAAACAAGCCGAGGGAAAGTCGGAGATTACGGAAATCGCCGGAGAAATCGCATACGGCTCCAAGTGGTTAAATGGTGTGATAGAGGAGCTCTTATACTACGCCAGACCCGTCACGTTGGAGCCTTCATGGCGGGAAATCCGGAACATTGTTGATGATGCATTGCTGCAGACGGGGCACAAACTTCAAGAGATATCGGTTGATGTGAACCTCGAGCCGATTGAAATATTCGTTGATGCGGCAAGAATGACCAGAGTGCTCGTGAATCTCATCTCAAACGCGGCAGACGCAATGCCGGGTGGAGGAAATCTAAAGATATATGCGCAGCGATGTGAGAGCGATGGCAGACAAATTCTGAAACTCTGCGTTTCCGACACCGGCTGTGGAATTCGCGAAGAAATTCTGGAAAAAGTGTATGAGCCTTTCTTTACCACAAAGGCCCGGGGTACAGGGCTTGGTATTTCCATCTGCAAGAAGCTCATTGAGGCGCATGAAGGGAATCTAACCATTAGAAGCAAGGTCAATGAGGGAACGAAGGCTGAAATCATGCTGCGCATCGTCACGAGAGGATAAGCTCGCTTTCGACCGACGTACTGCATAAACCTCACGAATAGGTTCCGGATGCCCCTGGCAATTCTCCTTCTGAACCTCCCGCCGGAAGATGTCTAATGATCAAGCGAGGCATATGGCAATACGGCGCCAGAGGTCGGTTTTGCCGAGGCCGGTGACTGCGGAGAAGAATAGTGGCTGGGCATCGGAGGCGAGCTGAGTCTTCAGAGACCTTTCGCGATGCGCGAGTTCAGAGCGGCTCAGCTTATCCGCTTTTGTAAGGGCAGGGATGCAGGGAACCCTGACGGAATGGAGGTAGTCCACCATCTGCAGGTCCTGCGGCGGAATGATCTCTCTGCGGGCATCAATGATGACAACGACCGCCCTGAGGTTGGGCCTGTTCCCAATGTATCCCTCCATCAATTGCTGCCAGCTCTGACGCATTTGTTTCGAGACGCGGGCATATCCGTATCCGGGCAGGTCCACGAAGTAGAATTCCCGATTGATGAGGAAGAAATTGATGGCGCGAGTCTTGCCCGGCGTGCGACTTGCTCGCGCAATATCACGTCCCACGAGACAATTGAGCAGGGAAGACTTGCCCACGTTTGACCTGCCAGCGAAGGCCAATTCCGGCAAACGGTCTGTGGGAAACTGGGACGGCTCGACTGCGCTCACTATGTATTCGGCGGAAGTGAGTTTCATGTGCCTTTCAGGCTGGAACAGCATGTCCAAAGTCCGGGGTCAAGCTTCAACTGTTTTTAATATCGCCAGTGCCTATAACTAAAAAGGGCAGCGCGGAGCTGCCCTCTCGTTCAGTTTTCGCTCTGCTCTAGGCGGACCGTTTTCGGTTCACGTGGATCAGCTTTGGTTCTTCCTGCTTGCGGGCGACTGCGGCCGTGATGACGCATTCGCGAATATCGCTCTTGGATGGTGTCTCGTACATTACGTCAAGCATGACCTCTTCCATGATTGCACGGAGACCGCGCGCGCCGCTCTTGCGCGCGATTGCCTGGCGGGCGATCTCTGCGAGCGCGTCGTCGGTGAAGGTGAGTTTGACATTCTCCAGGTCGAAGAATTTTTCGTATTGTCTCACGAGGGCGTTCTTCGGCTCCCGCAGTATACGTATCAGGTCTTCCTCGGTCAGCTCATCGAATGTGGCGATGACGGGCACTCTGCCGACGAACTCCGGTATCATCCCATACTTCAGCAGGTCCTCGGGCTGGATATGTTTGAGCACTTCGCCCATTCGGACTCCCTGACGCGGCCGCGCTTCGGCGCCGAAGCCGATGATGTTTTTCCCGAGGCGTGATTCGATGATTTTCTCCATCCCGACGAATGCTCCGCCGCAGACGAACAGAATGTTGGTGGTATCCACCTGGATGTATTCCTGTTGCGGATGCTTGCGCCCGCCCTGCGGCGGCACATTGGCTATGGTGCCCTCGAGTATTTTCAGAAGCGCCTGCTGCACGCCTTCGCCCGAGACGTCACGTGTAATGGAAACGTTTTCGCTCTTCCGCGCTATCTTGTCGATCTCATCGATGTAAACGATACCGATTTCCGCCTGCTCAGGGTCATAATCGGCGTTCTGAAGGAGCTTCAGAATGATATTCTCGACGTCTTCACCTACATAGCCCGCCTCGGTGAGCGTGGTCGCATCGGCGATGGCAAACGGAACGTCGAGAATGCGGGCGAGCGTCTGCGCGAGGAGTGTCTTGCCGGAACCTGTCGGTCCGATGAGAAGAACGTTGCTCTTCTGAAGTTCGACCTCATCGTTCTCAGTGTCGAATTCAATGCGCTTATAGTGGTTGTGAACAGCGACCGAGAGCACCTTTTTCGCGCGCTCCTGCCCGATGACGTACTCGTCGAGCACCTTCTTGATTTCTTTGGGTTTTGGGACCTTCGGCCGTTGTGAGACGGTCGTCGTCCGTGCCTCTCCCTCGATCATTTCTTCGCACAGCTCGACACACTCATCGCAGATATATACCATGGGCCCTGCGATGAGTTTTCTCACCTCGTCCTGTCTCTTCCCGCAGAACGAGCATGTTGGTACGTCACTGCTGCCGCCGCTGTAATTAAAGACCATATCAACTTCCTCGCCTAGTTCCCCACAGGCCTGGTAAGCACCTCGTCGATGATACCATACGCCTTCGCCTCTTCGGCAGACATGTAATAATCGCGTTCGGTATCCTGTCTGATTTTCTCCATCGTCTGTCCCGTATGCCTCACGAGAATCTCGTTGATCATTTCCCTGGTCTTCAGGATTTCCTTGGCCTGGATTTCGATATCCGTGGCCTGGCCGCGGGCTCCGCCGAGCGGCTGATGGATGAGAATACGCGCGTAGGGCAGCGCGAACCGTTTGCCCTTGGCGCCGGCACAGAGAAGCAGCGCCCCGAGGCTGGCCGCCTGACCGAGGCAGATGGTGGACACTTTTGCGCGTATATACTGCATCGTGTCGTAGATGGCGAGGCCTGCGGTCACGTATCCGCCCGGGCTGTTGATATACAGGTAGATATCCTTCTCCGGGTCCTCGGCTTCGAGATACAGGAGTTGGGCGATAATCAGCTGGGAAACCCACTCATCAATCGCCTCGCCGATAAAAATGATGCGGTCTTTGAGAAGCCGCGATATGATGTCCCAGCCCTTTTCACCGCGGGCGTCTTGTTCTACGATTCTCGGTATTATAAGAGGCATCGTTCAGCTTTCTCCTCCCTCAGGTTCGGGTGTTTGAGCGGAATCGGCTGGTGTCTCAGCCGGGTCCACTTCCACTATTGTAGCATTGCTCACGATAAAATCCAATATTTTCCGAATCCGCATCTGTTCGCGGTAGCGGTCGCGCACACGCTCGCTGTTGAAGTACGTCCGGATGCGCGGGTCTTCGTCTTCGGCCTGCGCGATAGTTTCCTCGATACTTTGACTAAGCTCTTCGTCGGTAACGCTGAGATTCTCCCTTCGCGCTATTTCGTCGGCGACAAAGGTGACCTTGAGCTGGCGAGCGGCTTCGGCTTCGGCGAACTCGCTGATCTTGTCACGCGCGGCGGTAATCGTTTCTTTATCAGCGCCGCGATACGCGAGCTTTCTCACTTCCTCTTCAAATATGGACGCGCCCACGCGCGAGCGCAATTTCGGTGGTATCTCCACCTTTGTGTTGGCGAGGACGGTCATAAGCGCTTGTTCGCGCGTGAATTGTTCGAGGCGCTTTGCGAGGTCTTTCTGGAGGTTTTCGCGCACGCTCTGCTTGAGCTCTTCGAGCGTCGTGTAGGTGCCGAGGTCCTTCGCAAATTCGTCATCGAGGTCGGGCAACTGCCGTATCTTAACGTCCTTCACTGTGACTGATAATACTATTTGCTTGCCTGCCAGTTCTTTCGTCGAGAAATCGTCAGGGTATTTGACGGATATGTTTCCTGTTTCACCCTTCTTCATGCCCACGAACTGGCTTTCGGACTCTCCCGCGAACATGCCCGCGCCCACCTCGACGGAGAAATTCTCGGCTTTGAGGCCTTCCACGCTCTTACCACCCTCGAATCCCTCGAAGTCGATGACGACGATGTCATTCTTTTCAACCGGCCTTTCCGCCGGTATGTATTTCGCATTACTCAACTGCAACCGTTCGAGAACCCGCTGCACATCCTCCTCAGACACTGCAGCTTTGGGGCGTTTTAGTTCGAGACCTTTGTATTCGCCCAACTCGATGGTAGGTTCCACTTCGATGGTAACTTTGAACGAGAGCGGGCCTTCGCCCTCGAACGTGACGTCCTCAAAATCAGGCGTGGTGAGCGGGACCAGGTGCTGTTCTTCGAGCACTTGCTTGAGCGTGGAACTTACCGTAGATTCGATTGCTTCGGCTCGAATCGAATCACTGAACTTTTTTTCGAGAATCTTTCGTGGAACCTTCCCGGGACGAAAACCGGGATGGGTAGCGGTCTTCTTGATTCTCGAATAGATATTCTCGATCTCGGCAGTAACGGTCTCAGAGGGCACTTCTATCGTGAGGACCTTCTGATAACTAGACGGTGTTTCGACACTTACTTTCACCCGGGATTCCTCCAGTCATGGTATTTATGCGATGAGGGACACTGGTGGGCGGGGCGGGAGTTGAACCCGCACACCGTATGGTACATGATCCTAAGTCATGCGCGTCTGCCAGATTCCGCCACCCGCCCGCTGCACTGCTGACTTCGCCTCTACGCAAGGGTGAGCCGTCGGGGACTCGAACCCCAAACCTAGTGATTAAGAGTCACTTGCTCTACCAGTTGAGCTAACGGCCCGTTCAGAAAGAATCGGGCG
The DNA here is from genome assembly GCA_003598055.1 of Candidatus Abyssobacteria bacterium SURF_17. Classification (GTDB taxonomy): domain Bacteria; phylum Abyssobacteria; class SURF-5; order SURF-5; family SURF-5; genus SURF-17. Next base: position 98,666 of record QZKI01000089.1, read on the forward strand.
TATCCGCCCGACACTCAAAAAGATAACAAAATTCGCCTGCAAAGTCAAGGCTCGCGGTCAGCGAAAACGTGACAGGCACACCGATTGACCGCTGTGCTAATACTCACGTGAGCGCCCGGAGGGATTCGAACCCTCGACCTGCGGATTCGAAGTCCGACGCTCTATCCAGGCTGAGCTACGGGCGCAT
>QZKI01000065.1 GCA_003598055.1 Candidatus Abyssobacteria bacterium SURF_17
TCTCATTGGTAGCACTGAAGATGCAAACAGAGATTGCTTCGCTGCGCTCGCAATGACAAATGGACGTTTCTTTCACACACAACCCCGCCGCGGGTGGGGGTCGGCTGCTCGCAATGACTGTATGGAATACACGTCACGCGGCAGGAATAATATCACATCGGGAATGCGGGGAAAAGGAGAATCTCTCAAATTAGGGCAACGGCAGCGAGACACAGAGGAGCGCGGGTGGTGAAAATACCTGTGCGGGACCTAATCCAGGATATGCCGGTAGGGGTTGACAAGCTTCCCGTTCAGCCGAACTTCATAATGTAAATGCGGGCCAGTGCTTCGGCCGCTGCTGCCGACAAGGGATATTACGTCACCGCGGGTGACATGGTCGCCCTTCTTCTTGAGCAGTTTGTCATTGTGGCCGTAAATGGTGCGATAGCCGTACTCATGACGCAATTCGACGGTGCGTCCGAGCCCTTCGCGCCAGCCGGAGAAGATGACCACACCATCAGCGGGCGCCATTACGGGAGTCCTTCGAGGAGCAACTAGGTCAATCCCTTCATGAAATCTTCTCTTTCCGTTTATAGGGTCGGTTCGGTAGCCAAATCCAGACGAAATCCACGCGTCCTGAGAGGCTATCGGGTTTATCGAGGGAACGCATGCAAGGCGGTCCTCCTCTTTCTCGAAGTATTCCAGGAGTTCCGTGAAACTGGTTTGTGTTGCAATGAGCGCTTCAAGCAAACCTCTGTTTTCGGGAAGATTTGGGCCGGAAGAAGTTGGGATGGAGCAATACTCGAACGTATCCGAGAAAGCAACTGGACTGGGCTCAGGGCCGCCTTGCCCGCCTGCATTAGCCTTGTTCTCCGGCGCTTGACGCGGCCTAAGTCCGGCTATGGCTCGAAGCTTGTCTTCAAGAACAATTAGCTTGCCAAATTCCACTTTGAGCGTATCGAGTTCCTGAGATCGCTGATTTACCTCGAGCTGCAAGCGTTCAATACGGGCTGTCTTTTCGTGTTTCCATATGTATAGCCACACACTGGAAATTATCACACAGGCTAGGATGACTAAGGAGAATGCTCCTGCACCCGCCCTCAGCACTTTGCCGTTGACACTGAGGTCGATTATTTTCCCGGAACTGTTGGGAATGATGAGAACTGTCCACTTTTTCGACACGTGGCTCCCCCTCGACCCAGCCTAGATTTCTTGCAGGCGAACCCGGCACAAATAAGCAAAAAGCACATATCATGCCATCGAATATGATGAAATGGAAAAACATGTAAGATATTGGCATAACATTAGTTAGAACATAGAAGGTGAGATTTGCTGCGGTTGTCGAAGCGTGGGAGAAAGTTCAAAATTGTAATTTCTGAACAAATTCTGATGCCAGCCCGGTTATTTCCGGCAGACAGCAAACAAATCGAGACAACCGCTGAAATCGCCAAGGCGAAAGATGAAGTTTTCGTGTGTGATGGTGTCACACAGGCCGGGGTCTTTGCGTTTCAGGCTCATTCTCATCATGCGACTGATGATGTCAAAGAGTGTTTGTCGCAGTGGTCGCGGCAGGTGAGAGGACAGATTGAATACATCAAGGGAGAGGAAACTCCGTGCCCAACTCCGGTTGCTCTTCCAGTATTCAGCAAACAGTTCGTCGCCGAATACTCCATAGAGGTCAACTGTTTTGAAATGATTAGTCAACAGCTTTTCGAATTCCCTCGGAGAGTATTCGGAGAGATGGTAGGGATTGTTTGTTATTATCTCATCCTTGTTCACGGTAGCCAGGAGCGCAATGCCGTCTTTACAGAGGACCCGATGTATTTCATCGATGAGCTTGTTGGGCTCAGCGAGATGTTCGAGCATTTGGAAGCAGACCACAACCTCAAAGGTGGAATCCGGAAAACCGATCGGGGGCACTTCCATAAGCAGAAATTGAACGCTAACGCTTTCGCACCTCTTGCGGGCAACCTCAAGGGCCACGCGTGAATAGTCAAGCGCCGTCACCGACGCTGCCCTTGTTGCCAAGAGGAAGGTCCCTAATCCTTCACCACATCCCACCTCCAGAAGTCGTCTTCCGGCGGCATATTCGAGAGCGCGGTGGTAGGCTGCTAATTGCCGTTCGCGTATGGGTCTTTCCGCGGGATTGTCAACGGCTGTCCTCTCGGCTGAAAGAAACGCGGACACCGGGATATTCCGTCCTTTCCGTACTCACACTACATCGATTGCCAATAGTATAATGGTGTGATACTGCGGCGTCAAACGACACGCGCCGTCGGTGAAAGTAGTTTGGCGGCGCCTCGAACCTGTGCTAGAATAAGTCGAACGAATAATTCGTCTCTTATTCAGGTAACCATCCTTAGTGGCGAGAGAAGGGAGTGGCACATTGAGCAGCATCGTCTATTTCGCGGATATGCGTACGAAGAAAGGAGCCAGTCTACCGGAAAAGTTGGAGGTCATGTTCAAGGAACTTGCGGTATTCCGAAACATCAAGAAGGATGAACTTACCGCAATTACCCTGCATTTCGGTGAGCGTGGCACTACGGGATTTGTGCGGCCGCTCTACATTAGGCGAATCGTGAATCTTGTGCGGGAGGCCGGAGGGAAACCGTTTCTGACGGATGCGAACACCCTCTATCGAGGGCTTCGCTCGAACGCAGTGGACCACATGAGCCTTGCAATGGAGCATGGATTCAGCTACGCCAGCGTCAGTGCCCCCGTTATCATTGCCGACGGGCTTCGCGGCAAGGACTACGTCCAGGTCGAAGTAAACGGAAAGTATTTCAAGAAAGTCAAGATAGCCTCGGCGGCGCATCATGCCGACTCGCTGATTTCGGTGGCCCACGTGAAGGGCCATGTTCTCTTCGGGTTCGGAGGAGCGATCAAGAACATCGGCATGGGACTGGGTGCGCGAAGCGGCAAGCAAATGATGCACGCCGACCTTAAGCCTGAGATAATTCCGGAGAAATGCATCGGCTGCGGCATGTGCGTCGAATGGTGTCCGACCGGATCACTCGCGCTTGCCAAACTGGGCGGACGTGACAAGCCGCTGTCGGTTCTCAATCCAGCCACGTGCATTGGCTGCGGTGAGTGCGTGGTCACGTGCCCGAACGAAGCCATCAAAATAAGCTGGAGCGGCGCGCCGCAAGCAGTGCAGGAGAAGACCGTGGAATTCGCATCGGCTATAATCAGACAAAAACCCCACAAGGTGGGCGCAATCAATTTCCTGATGAATATATCGCCGGACTGCGACTGTTTTTCGCATACCGATGCATCGATTGTGGCCGATATTGGAGTGCTCGCCTCTGACGACATCGTGGCGGTCGATCGGGCGTCTGTGGACCTTGTGAATCAAAGTCCAGCGCTTCAGAATACCGCCCTTACGCCGGGCAAAGTGGCTGATTCCGACAAGTTCGGGGCAATTCACAACGTCGATTGGTCGTACCAATTGACGTATGCCGAACAAATAGGGTTAGGTAGTACCAAGTACGAATTGAGGAGGATTTAGATGTTGTATGACGCCGCAGTGAACGCAAAGGGTTCTGAGTTTTAGGGAATTGTTTCTGGCGGCGGGACGGCCACGTTACTGAAGAAGGGTAAGGCACACGTCAGGAGCGACCCCTTTCGTTGCTGCCGACGAGACAACAGTCGCAGGTCGCGCACTGTGGCGATTTATTTTGGCACATGGTATACTTTTGGAAGGATTGTGTCCCCTTGATTTCTTTGACAAGGAGGTCTGCTGTGAGAAAGCTCATTATATTAATGATGGTGTTTTTCATCCTGCCTTCTCTGTCGCTCGCAGACGTCGTGGTTTTCAAGACGGGTGCTGCCAGGAAAGGCGTTATCGTCGCGGAAACCGATACAACCGTGAAGCTGCGAACAAAGGACGGGGTTATCGGCACATCTCGCAGCAATATCGAGAAGATTGAGTATGCAACGGCCGAGGAGAATGAGGAACTTATCCGGAAGTGGGATGAAGAGAAGAAACAACAAGAAGAAGAGCGGAAAAACAGGCGCCAAGAGCTCGAGAAATTCGAGAACGAACAGCGGGCCAAAGGGCTCGTGAAAATTGGAGATGAATGGGTGTCCCCGGCCGAGGCGGAAAAGAGGCGACAAGAAGGGATTCGCCAACAGATTGAGGCTGCGCCACCCAAGTCCACGGGTGCTGAGGCAGATACGCAGGCATCGACCGAAGAGGAAGGTCTGCCCGAATTTTTTCAGAATCTGAACGAAGAAGAAAAGCAACAATTTATCGAGAACAGACAAAGAATGGAAAAAATTGAGGTGAGCGATGTGCGCCTTGACTCAGTCGGCGGCGCCACGGTGGTGAAGGGCACGATAGCAAACAAGGGTGATATTGCTGTTCGTCGCGTGGAATTTGAGATCATCGGCTACAATGAAGCGGATGAGGTCATACTCTCGGATAGGGGAAGAGCGGGCAACCTGGAGCCGGGTGACGCGACGTCATTATATGTTCCCGTCCGGGTGGAAAGCGAGCTTGTAAAACGAACCGAGGTTCGCATCCTCGATGTCTCCTTCCGCTGAGCTAGGAAGAAGCACACTTGCTTGTGTCAACTGTCTCGGTTCTATCGTTTCGGCGTTAGTTGGGTAACAGGGAGGGGAGATGCAATCCACACTCTGGGGCAAGGGGAACAACAGCAATGGGGCTCATCTATAAGAACATAACCGAGACCATCGGCAATACTCCGCTCGTCCGGCTGAACGGCCTGACCAAGGACATCAACGCCACTGTGGTTGCGAAGCTTGAGTCGTTCAACCCTCTCGGAAGCGTGAAGGATCGTATTGGCGTGAGCATGATCAATGCTGCGGAAGCACAAGGGCTTATCAACAAAGACACAACGATCATAGAGCCGACAAGCGGTAATACGGGAATCGCCCTGGCGTTTGTCGCCGCGGCCCGAGGATATCGGTTGATCTTGACCATGCCAGAAACGATGAGTGTCGAGAGAAGGACTCTCTTGAAACTTCTGGGAGCGGAACTTGTGCTCACACCCGGTTCTGCAGGAATGAAAGGTGCTGTTGCAAGGGCGGAAGAACTGGCAGGAGAACTCAAAAACTCCTTCATACCGCAGCAATTCAACAATCCGGCAAATCCAGCAATTCACCGTGAGACCACGGCACTTGAGGTATGGAACGATACTGATGGCCGGGTGGACGTGTTCGTTGCGGGTGTCGGGACGGGGGGCACGATAGCAGGCGTGGGCGAAGTGCTTAAGCAGAAGAAGCCCGCCGTCCGTATTATAGCGGTTGAGCCGAAGGACTCGCCTGTCCTGTCAGGCGGCAAACCCGGTCCTCACAAAATTCAGGGAATCGGCGCAGGCTTTATCCCGAATGTGTTCAGGCGGGAGTTTGTTGATGAGATAGTGCAAGTCGCCAATGATGACGCGATTCGAACTGCCCAACGTCTCGCAAGAGAGGAAGGCATTCTCTCCGGAATTTCTTCCGGAGCGGCATGCTGGGCTGCGCTCGAGGTGGCTCGCAGGCCGGCAAATGCAGAAAAACTCATCGTCGTTGTTCTTCCCGATACAGGTGAACGGTATTTATCCACCGACCTCGTTGAACGAGCTTGATGCATCGCCAAGCCATACCCAGACCATGTTTCCTGAGCGTCACGTAACGGCCTTGAATACGCAATGCAGCTCGGACAGATGCGCCGGGCATGAACGGCAGCGTGACCGGGCTACGGGGTTGACTGATTGGTCAATTGTTGATGCGTTGAATCCCGCTGATACTCGTCCGAAGCTCCAGGATGGTCGTGCAGCACCGTGGAGACCGGCGTGGCCGGCTTACTCGGCGGGGTTGTGGTGATAGGCCCCGAATTACCGTGTTCGTGAGCACGGGCGATCAGCGAGGCGGTGATAATCAGCGCGGCAACGAGAAGAAGACCAGCGAAGGCAAGGATGCCGGCTAGGTTCTCCATTTCCCGTACGCCGTCCGGCTTTGTTCCCAGATGCTTGCGTTCTTCCGGAGTCAGACCGAAGCGGTTGTCTTCCAAGTGCCGCACTCCCCCGGGAGGTTCATCGCTTTCGAAGAATCTCCATAATGGTCAAGACCACATAGGTAGTCCCACCCACAACAAGTGCAACGATAAGGATGAGGGCAAGTCGCGTGAGAAACGTATTCATCCATCAAGCAGTGAAGGGAGGCCCGTGCTCTCCAATTGGCTCCGTGCGTTGCGCAATAATCCTAAGATGCGTTTGGAGTCTAGCACATCCCTCGGGGATTTGCAATTTCTCTTGCATTATGTCGGCCTGATCGGTAAAATTCTCAATGGACGATGGCTCCGCGGCCCGGGAGAGTCGGGCCGTGACTACGCGGCGTGAACCATGAGGCGGGGCAAATCGCATTGAGATCTTACACCCGGGCACAAGTAAGGAGGAGAATAAACAGGTTGAGATATACGAAATTTGCAGTGGTTTGGTTGATGGCCGGCATGCTTGTGTGCCTCAGTGGATTTGAGATGCCGAGCTTCGCCGACGACTCTCCGAGGATACCGGATGACGCGACCGCGCGCACGCTGGACGGCAAGACAGTGAGCATTGCGGACCACAGAGGCAAACTTGTTTTTCTGAACATCTGGAAGACTGATTGCATTGCTTGTCTTCATGAGATACCGATTCTCAACAGGGTCCAAAAGGAATACGCTTCGGCGAACTTCACCATTGTCGGGCTTGCCATGGACAAGAAGAAGGACGAGCGAGTCGCACAGGTTATGAAGGTGGGCAACATTGCGTATCCAGTCTGGCTTGGTGACGGTCAGCCGATCGCCAAGTACGCCGACGTCTGGGCTTATCCCTTTTTGCTCGCCATTGGGCCCAACGGAGAATTGATCGGCTACATCGAGGGTGCGTTCCCCACATACGAGCATGCTGTCGATGCGATAAAGCGAGCGCGTGAGCTTCTTGAAAAAAAGGAGTCCTCAAAGTAGCCCAAAGTGCTGTCACAAGAGAGCTTGACAATCGTTAGCTCATGTGGTAGGATAAAGCAAATTTTGAACTTTTCTTTTCTAATCCGCCGGGGGAAATGGGTTGGATGGGGCCGATGTGGGCGGCTCTACTAGCCAGTGGCTTTCACTGAAAGGACCTCTGCGGACTTTTCTTTGTGATGCACATCGCGTGGGGCAAGGTATTCTGACAGGCGCAGAATCGATTGGGTTGGTCCGGGCCAAAAAAGGGGAAGGTAAGGGAAATGAATAAGTCCAGCGGCCTCAGTTTCCGTCTGCAGTTTCTCAGTCCGGCTTGTGCTTTAATTCTTCTTTTCGTCTTGTGCTCCGCGGTTGCTGCGCAGAGTTTCTCTTCCGGCGGCGACCAGCTTTTCAAAGAGAAATGCGCCATCTGTCATCCACTGGACAGAGCCCTCAATCGGTTTGACCCGACAGAATCATGGGAAAAGGTAGTCGCGCGACAGCGTTCCAAGGCGCCTTTCTGGATAAGCAGTGATGAGGCCAAGGCGATTACAGCCTATCTGGAGCATAGGGAGAAAGCAGTTTCCGCAGGGAGGCCCGACTTGCTGCCCGAGGCGATGGCAACGCGACAGAACCTCATCGTCGTCGAGCCGGCGGCGCGCATGCACGAAAGTGTGGCCGAATCACGCTTTGACACCGCAAATGGCGCTTTAGCAGCGAATGAACTCTTCTTGAGCGGTGTGCCGTTCTTCGAGAAGATGACTCAGTTGGGAATCCCGACAGACAACGAACTCGTCAGCATCACGTCGGAAGAATCATATTGGTACTCACGGTATATTCTTTCCGCTATCGCAATGGAATCAGGCATAGGTATTCATTTGCTTCAGTCGCGGCGCATCATATTGCAGGCGGAAGAAGAGGCAATCTCGCCCAGAGAGTTCTATGAAAACTTCCTTACGCGAGTCAGAGAGCGGACAGGTCAGAATATGGATGTGCCGGGGACATTTCCGATTTTCGCGGAATTCGCTTCCGGGGAGCCGGAACTGACCGAACTGCCCGACTTAAATGATTACAACACACTTCGATGGAATCCGCAGAAGTTTGATAAGACGATAACGCCCGCCGCACTTGGACAAACACTCTACAGCCAGGCATTATGGGCGGAATATTTCTTCGGGTCCAAACACGGTGAGAATCTGCTCGGCAACGACGCGCTCGAAGGTTATCTGGGAGCGATTCTTGTCGCCGAAGCCGTAAGCAAAATGCACTTCCTTAGAACGGAGGCGGCCTACGACGGAAAGGAGCTCGGAGCGGTTAATCCATTCGCTTACGAGGCGAAACTTCTCTACTTCCCGCATCAGTTGCTCGTCGAGCTTTCTTACCCCGAGGGCGCGCCGCCCGCGCCTGTCTCGTATCAGGTCGTGGATCCGAGCAGCCATCTCTTCGACCAGGCATCTCTTTTGTTGGGAGCAAGCGAGTTCTATCGATTCTCCGACCCCAAGGTAGAGGACAACTGGGATGCGGTTTTCGGGTCGCCCGCCGAGGGTGCGCTGTTTCCGCCGGAACCGCATAACGTGGCCAAAGGTTTGACGGGAATCGTGCTCAAGAATATGATCGCGATGCACTTTGACCCGATACGCCAGACATTTGTATCGAATTGGGCGAACGGGGAGCGCGGCAAGACGATATCAGCGGTGGATGCGGGACTCACTCTCGTTGCCCTTGCGAATGCCTATAGCGCATTTCACGATGACGAGGAAATTCGACAGGGTGCGCGAAAGATGCTTGAGCGCCAGGCGCAGTTCCTCGCTGAATATCTTCAACTCGCTGACGGTGGATTCGTCGAACATTACAACTTGGAGACAAGCGCACACGCAAAAGTCCCGCGCACCCTTGCCTCACAAGCAATGGCGATACGGGGCCTTATCGCTGCATACCAGGTGACGGAAAATTCTTCTTACATCGAGTCCGCTTTGAGCGTGCTCAATTTCATGAATCAGAACCTCTGGTCATCAGCCGCCAGGATGTATCGTTCGGCGGAAGGAACCGAGTTGTCCCGCTATTCTCCGCTGGACATCGGCGCAACGCTTGGCGCACTGAGAGAGGCGATACTCCTCAAACAGGACGGAGATGCCATTAAGAAATTCAAGCTCGTTTTCACTACCGCTCTGAAGAACAATGGCATGCAGCTCGCAGAACTCGAGCCGACGGGTGAAAAGATGGGAAGCGTGGCTGACGTTATGACGCCGGATTCGGACGGCGACGGCGTGCGCAAGCCACAATTCGCGGGCGGCAAATTCGGAGTTGCCCCCGTGGTTGCCGGTCAAGTAGAATTTGCAACACCATGAGCGGCGGCTCCACGGGTCGGGAGCGGCGAGGAGGAACATCAGGATGGCTTCCGGTCCACGTATCACAAAGGAGATGAGAATCGAGGAGGTCATTAAGCGGTATCCCAGGACTATTGAAACGTTCGAGCGCTTTGGCCTCAGGTGTACGGGCTGTTCGGTTGCGGCATTCGAAGACATTGAAGAAGGCGCACTCTCACACGGCATCGACCTCGATACTCTGTTGGAAGAATTGAATCGCGTCGCGCAGGGATGAAACGCACGTGACGCGTGCGCGATGAAACAAGACCACACGACGAGGCAGAAGCACCGGACATCGGGAATAGCGTCGTCCCCTGGCCCCTTACCTTACCCTCCAGGCTCGGATTTTCTTTACAAACCCCGTTTCATTACTCTTCTCACTGATTTCGGTCTCTCCGATGCTTATGCCGGCGTGATGAAAGGGGTCATCGCCAGCATCAATCCGTTTGCTCGCGTGGTTGACCTCTGTCATGAGGTAGCGCCTCAAGACGTTCACGCCGCCGCGTTCCTAATGGCCGCCTCATTCGCGTATTTCCCCCGTGGTACGATTCATGTCGCCGTCGTTGACCCGACCGTCGGAACTGAGCGCCGTGCCCTCTGCGTGGAGGCGGGGGATTACGTATTCGTCGGACCGGACAATGGAGTCCTCTCGATTGCGTGCAAACGAGCCGGTCAGCGGAAGATAGTTGCAATCGAGGAGAAGAAATACTTTCTTTCCGACAGGAGCCGCACCTTCCACGGGCGAGATGTCTTCGCGCCTGTGGCTGCGCACATTTCCGCGGGTGTATCTATTGATGCATTCGGGCCAAGGGTACGCTCGATGAAGAGAATCCTGCACTCTTTGCCCAGAATTCCAACCTCGGGACGGATTGAGGGCGAGATTGTCCACGTGGATAGTTTCGGCAATCTCATCACGAATATAGACGAGGAGACCATCCGGAAGGTGTTCCCCCGGATAAACAAACGCGGTCTGGTCATTCATTGCGGTGGCCGCTCAATTCATGGCCTGAGCGACGCATATGGTGAAGCGAAGCGAGGGCAGGCGCTCGCTCTCATCGGAAGCTACGGCCTGATGGAACTGGCGGTGCGTGACGGCAGCGCATCAGTGACACTGGGGACTAAACGAGGCGGCGCTGTCACAGTTGAACGGCTGCGACACCGAATCGCTCATATCCAACGTCGGAGGTGAACTCTCACGTGGTTATTCTCGAAGGCGCGCGCGTTGCTAAATTACTATCCAATCTGGTTTACGAAAAGAAGCAGGTTCATGAGAGGAGCGTCGACCTGACCGTGAAATCCCTGGCGCGGCTGGCGACCACGGGTAGTATAGATTTTGGGGGAAGCGAATATGCGACCGGTGAGAAGGTGCCGCTCATCCCCGGAAAGATGACGGCAGATGACAAATACGGCTGGTGGCTGCTTGCGGCAGGGGAGTTCATCGCCGAGTACAATGAGCGGCTTTCGCTTCCGCCCGAGCATCTAGCAATCATTCAGCCGCATGAACGGTTACTCGAGATCGGCGTGACACACGGCACTCGAGTTCTCACAGAGCCTGACGAAAAACTAGTCTCACTGATCCATGTGTGCCAGGCCGATGTCCGCATCAAGGAGAACGCCCGCATATCGAAGCTCATTGTGCTGCGGCATGAGTAACGCGTCCGGGGAAACGCAGAAAACGTTTCAGCCCGGTATGATTTCCAACTCTACCTTCTCAACCCCCGTTCCAATCATCCGCAGGTCTTGCGCCGCCTGATACGAAAGGTCAATATCGCGTCCGGAAACAAATGGGCCACGGTCGTTGATGCGCACAAGGGTCTGACGCCCGTTGCGCAGATTGGTCACCCGAACCCGTGTGCCAAACGGCAGGGTACGATGCGCTGCCGTGTATTCGTGCATATTGTAAGTCTCGCCACTGGCTGTTCGTCGTCCGTGGAATTTCCGACCGTACCATGAAGCAGTCGCGAAGAATATTTTATTGGTATGTCCGATTGGCAGCGGTTTGTTATGGAAATTAATATTGGTTTGTTCTGATAGCTCAGGCGTGGACGATGGGGGACAGGACTCACAGTTTCGCGACTCTTGCGGCCGGGCCTCGTTTTCTCCATCTGACTCGTTGATGGTCCCCTGTTCTGTGCTCGCCGTTCCGCCGGGAAATCTTGTTTGTGGAGTGCGTTGTTCTTCCGAACTGTATCTCATACGAATCTTACGGGCAGGAGAATCACCAAAATCATCCGACGCAGCGATATTTGGTTGGGATTGGCGGGGGAATTCGAACCCAAAAGCGATGTCGTGAAACGCGATGAGACAGACGGCGCCGATGAACGCGGTCAAGACAAGACGCAGCAGTAACTTCATGGTCTGGTTCATTCACCCGTTGGACGTGAACTCTTCTAGGGAAATCACCCTCATGGGATGCAAATTGCATACCACAATCCTTTGCCCCACGACATTTCGGTAAGTACAAGCGATAACAAGGAGTTACGGAATACGACAGATAAGACAAATCAAAGGGGAGTGACAAGAAGTGAATTCAGCGAGGCTTTTTTTGGCAGTCCCCATGGCATCGCAAAGACAGGGGTGAAGCAAAAAGGGCGACGCTCTTCCGAGAATCGCCCTCTCTCCTATGTCGTTACAACGGCCCGTGTACTACGAGCGAGGAGGTTGAAGCGTGCCACAGTGAATGCAGCGCTCGGTGTTGAAATCCGTGTCCTTCACCAATCCGAAGCGGCCACAGTGTTTGCATCCGCGCGCGAAACTCTTGATTTCGACTTTCAGGCCCGCTATACTGTAGCTTTCAGTTTTTTCTTCTTCAGCCATTACATCAAACCACCTTTCCACGCATCCATTATACCAGTCAGATAGAGGATTTTCAACCTAGAGGCCGATTCCTGAGTCAACCTCGACCAGCTGACCGTTTACGCCGTCCGCCTGCGGAATCGCGAGGGCAAAAATTGCACCAGCCGCTTCCTCGGGAGTCAAAATACGACCGCCGCGCAGCATCATGAACTGCTCGCCCATTTGACGTGATTGCTCGGGAATGCCTATGTTGGCGCCCAGAATCTGCTGGCCAGAAGTTGACTGCGTCAGACGTGTCTCGACGAATCCATACGCGACACAGTTACAGTTGACCCTTATCCGGAGCCATTCTTTCGTGAGCACGCGCATAAGCCCGACTGCACCGCTCTTGGCCGCCCCATAGTTGCTCTGGCCGGCATTGCCATGGGTGCCAGCCTCGGACGCCACGAAAACCACACGTCGATAATTTCCATCCTGGCTCAGTTCCTTGAAATGAGGATAAGCGAGCTTGCACAGCATCCACGGAGCTTCCATGTGAACGCGCACCATCAGGCGAAAGTCCTCGAGCTCCATCTTTTGAATGACCTTGTCGTTGCAGAAGCCCGCTGCCGGAACAAGGATATCGAGGCCCTTGAAGTTGTCAAGCGCAGCCTTTATGAGCGCCTCGTTCGTGGACTGTTCCATCACGTTTCCCGCAACTGCGACAGCTTTGCCGCCACCCTTCTTAATAGCGCCAACAACCTCTTCGGCGGGGGCTTTGTCAAGGTCTGATACCACGACGCTTGCGCCCTGCTCGGCAAACAGCTTCGCAGCCGCAGCACCGATTCCACGTCCCGCTCCTGTTATTATGGCTACCTTACCATCAAGCAATCCCATACCTGTCGCCTCCTTTGTGTGTGATTGACAACTAGGAAAATCTCGAACCAGAAGAAGGAAGACTCTCCACGAACGTTTTAAGACCGGGGCTTTCGCGCGGAGCTTCCTCCCGACGAAGCAGTGTTATTCTAGCATATTTTTTCAAAAATGCAACAGTTTTCTTGTGTCTCTGCACAGAAATGCCACGTCCATATTTTTCTGCCCTTGGGAAGAGTACCACAAGCGCGTAGCGCCTGGCCGCCGCCATTGTGCCCTAACCGAAAAACTTATCGAAGTATTCCCTCTTCGAAAGCAGGTTGAGGTCGATCCGCAGGAAATCGCGGGCTTCCTCAGCACTGATGGGCGTGGAGGCAGGATTCTTGATCGAGGGTGCAATATGACAGGAGGAGTCGCTCCGAGACTGATGCGCCTCAGCGTCGAGACTCCTATCTGAGTCACGTATGATCTGCTCGAGGTCGGTCTCCTCCATGACGCCACCCTGGGAATTGATATACTCCATGATGATGCGGGCGAGAGACTGAATCTTCTCCCCGAAGGTGCCATCGCCCTGCATTCTTCCCTTCAGGCCAATTACTTTGTTGTTGTATAAGGCGACCGCTTCTCCGCAAACAGGGCACGGTCCCATCAGGATAGTCCGGCGTGGGGGAGGACTAATGTAACCGCTTGACCGACAGTACGGACATGTTACCCGGATCATAGCCGCTCGGTCTCGCCTCCTCATTTGTCGAATCATTTCGGCAAGAAACTATGCAATCATATTATAACACACATAGTTGCAGGCTTCAAGCGAACCGAGTCCTCTAATCAATCCTGCGCCCTCACCCCGGCTTCTGACTCAGCCGGTAGGGCCGGAGCCCGGTCTGCAACGCCGTGGAGGATTCTCGCACTTCGCGCCGGTAAGATTGCGGGCAGGGCATTGCCGGAGGGGGGGAAGAATATGGGAAATCCGGCAATGCCCTCGTTATCCATGTTTCGTGGTCGCACGATGGGGTTTGACCGTGCATTTTCACCCGCTTGTTATGTTCGGTCTTGAACTGGCCTCTATTGCCTCAAGACTCGTGCGTACGCCTTTCCTCATCAGGCCTTCAGAATCTTGCGCCCATTGGACGCATACCGGGGGAAAGATGTTCCATCTATTTAGAATCCGCAGCTCGGTTTCCCTTGAAACCGGGCGGACAGTCTCCCTTCCCATATGCCAGAGATATGGCCTACAAAGGTCAGGAATCATCCGTGTCCCACATCCGTAGCCAGGGATTTTTCGTTCACCTTTCTCTGAGGAAGGACTATTTCCTTTTTCAGATTGTCAATGAGCTTGTCCAGTTCCTCAAGTTGCGAAGAATCAAGGTCTATCGGATGAGAAGAGTCGCTATTGATTGGTGTCTTCTTAGTCATTGCTATGTTCCTTGTCAGTGCTCCTCGTATGTGTGACTGTTTCGGGCGGCGCCTCAAAACCGACCAGTTGGTTTGTCGCGTGACAAATTTTTTATGAGGCCACTCCCTCCAATAACAGCGACCGCAGATTCCGAAACAGCCAGGAAAGGTCTATGTGCTCAGGGTCCAGATGCGCCATCATGGTTGTACCCTGCAATGTGCCAATTATCAGGAGAGCCAAAGAGTCGGGATTGACGCTCTCCTTAAACAAGCCCTCACGTTTTCCTTGCCCCAATATCTCCACGATGCTCGCCTTCCAGTTAGCGTATATCTTTCGTAGTCGCTCCGAGAAATGCTGCTCGACCTCCATCATTTCCGCAGTCAATACGGCCAGGAGAGCGCATCCGTGGAATACATTGCCTTCATGAGTCTTTATCATGATTTCGAACATCCGTTCGATTTTCTTGAGGGCTCCCTTTTCCTTCTCGACCTCCTCGAGGACATTGTGAATCCAGAATTCTCGCATATATTCGATAACTGCATCACCCAGTTCTTCCTTGCTTCTGAAATGGAAGTAAAACCCGCCCTTCGTTAGGCGTGCAGCTTTGAGTATCTGGCTCAGCGATGTATTATGGAAGCCGTTCTTTCTGAACAGTTCTGCGGCAGTCCATACGATCCTGTCGCGTGTGAGTTTGCCTTTTTCCAGAGGGACAGTTGTCATCGTGAGCGTTCTCCAAAACCGACCAGTCGGTTTCTTACCTGAAGTGTACCACAACCTCCCCCGATTGTCAAGTCCCCACACCAAAAAATCCAGTCCTGCCACACGATGTTCGTTTGGCTATTTCTCGGGACAGACGTAACACAATTCAAATTAAGGATTTACAGAGATGTGGATAGTGGAGTATCAGGCGAGCATGTCAATTAAGCTGCCGGGAGTCTGCATCCCTGCATTGCGGGCACTCTGTTCGATAGCGTTACGCTGCTCTGGTGGGGCAGGCTGGACCTCGCGCGCAGCGCTCGGCTCGGGTTCTGTCGCTTCGGGCCTGCGGGCACGTGCTGATTGTTGAGCTTGGCCCTCGACTGCTTCTCTTTCCATGGCAGACGCCCGTTGCATTTCCGAAAAAGAAGGTCGTTGGCTCTCTGGAAATCGCACTCCCATACAGTTTCTCTCCGTCAGGGCTAATAGTAGTATTTTATCACCGATTCGTTTGGGCGTCAACTCTGCCAGGCACGATATGAAAGTATGCAGGTTGAGGCAGAATACGACAGATGTGGTATAATGCAGGCAAAGAGGTAGGGGAGGGGCGGAGCGAGGCAGGCAACCAGCGAAGCTGCCCGAGGCAGACGGTAGGTAAGCGTCTTCAGGAAGCAGCCAGGAGCCCCTCTGCTACGAGAGTCAATTTGTGATGGATTATAAGCGAGCTCTCCTCAATTTCAGTTATGTGGTGCCGAATATGCTGGCGGGAATGGCACGACCCGGACAAGTCAATCCCCTCAGGGAAGACCTCTCCTTTCTCAGGGCGCAAGGAATCAAGGCAATTCTCTCATTGAGCGAATCGCCGTTGGAAATGAATCCGCTTCATGAGACTGATTTCTCCTACCATCACGTGCCTGTCGATGATTTTACTGCTCCGACGATAGAGCAGGTGGAGGAATGCATGGATTTTGTCGAGCGGATGCTCGAACGCGAAAAGAAGCCGGTTGCCATCCACTGCGGCGCCGGTTGTGGACGGACCGGTACCATGCTCGCCTGCTATTTTGTAAAACAGGGGCGGACAGCCGAGGAGGCAATAGCCGGTTTGAGGACGGTCAGACCGTGTTCCATCGAAACAGAGGGCCAGAAAGCCTTGGTCTATCAGTATGAAGAGTACCTAAAATACCGGCCATCAACGAGTCAGCAGTGAATCACGCCTCCAGCCCTGCGAGCTTAGCCAGACCGAAGTTTCTTGCCGATGAGATGCTCGGCCGGCTCGCCAAGTGGCTGCGGCTTCTGGGCTATGACACAGCGTATGTGAGCGGAATTGCTGACAGAGACCTAGTGAGCTTAGCGGAGGCTGAAGACCGAATCATATTGACCCGTGATACTTCTCTCATCCTCCGAAAGCGTTGTCGCAGGTATATTTTCGTTCGGAGCGACCATTGGCGGGAACAGCTCGAACAAGTCTACCGGGAAGCCGGACTCAATTGCGAGTCGATGCTTACTTTATGCGCGCTCTGTAATTCTCGCCTTCAGCAGGTTGAGAAAGCGTCCGTCGAGACGAGAGTGCCGCCGTATGTGTACCACACACAGGAGAGTTTCTACGAATGTAAGAACTGTGCCCGCTTGTTCTGGCCGGCGACACATGTCAGCAGAATTCTGGAAGAGCTGAGTTCCATAAGGGAGGAATCGTAGTATGCGCAGAAGAGTGATATCCGTTTTCTGCCTCGCGTTGTTTCTGTTTGCAGCCTGTTCGGAGCGCGGGCAGAACAATGCAAGGGCGGAAGCGCAAGGTCTGCCCGGCGGGGGCAGTGATGAATTTCCCTCGGTGCTGAGCCCCTGCGTTGCAGGCTCGTTTTATCCTGCGGATGAGAACACACTCAAAGCTGATATTGCGCGTTATTTGGAATCAGCCGAGCAGGCAAGCGTAGACGGCGACGTTATTGCTGTTATTGTACCTCACGCCGGATATGTCTATTCCGCTCCCGTCGCTGCGTACGCCTATAAGGCGATTGCGCACCAGGCCGAAACGGCAAAGCAAGAGTCGCTCAGGAAGTGGGACGCGGTCGTCGTTCTCGCGTTCAGCCACCGGAGTGCGTATCCCGGCGTATCCGTCTACTATCGGGGAGCGATAGAAACCCCGCTCGGCAAGGTTGTTGTGAACGAGGATGTCGCACGATTATTCATGAAAGACGACCCCCGCTTTTCTTTTTCACAGGACGCTTTCGCGGGAGAACATTCCGCAGAAGTGCAGATTCCCTTCATTCAGACCATTCTTCCCAACGTACCCGTCGTCCCGGTCGTCTTCGGCCGCCAGACGCCCGCGAATATCGAAGCTGTGGCAAACGCTCTTGGCCGAGTTGCGCGTGAGAAACGTATACTCGTGGTGGCGACAACGGACCTCTCGCATTATAAGCCATATGGAGTGGCCGTGGCGCTCGACCGACAAACGGTGGAGAGAATGGTGAAGGGTGATCCAAGGCGGATGGCAGAATACCTGAGCGCGCGCTACGACAGCATGTGCGGTCCCGGTCCGGTGCTTGCAGTCATGTCATATGCAGAGGCGCAAGGCGCTGTTCCGCTGCTGCTCAAGTATGCCAACTCTGGCGACACCGCCGGCAGCAAGGATGCGGTGGTGGGATATGCGGCGCTTGCTTTCGTGAAGAAGAATGCCGCCCAATCGCAGGCGCAGGCCGCGGAGCAAGTCTCTCCTGGCGAGCAAGAGAACCCCCTCTCCGAGTCCGAATTCCTTACGGCTCACGATAAGGAAGTTCTGCTCCGGCTTGCGCGTCGTTCGCTCGAGACGTTTGTTCGTGACGGCCATCTCCTTTCGGTTGACCCTCCCCAAAGCGAAAGACTAAGAGAGAATGGCGCTGCTTTCGTAACGCTCCGGAAGCACGGGCAGCTTCGAGGATGCATCGGACGAATGGATGCGATAGCGCCTCTTTACCAGACCGTCATTGAGATGACGGTGGCGGCTGCATCTCAAGACCACCGCTTCCTGCCGGTCGAGCCAGATGAGTTGAAGGATATTGGAATCGAAATTTCCGTCAACACACCTCTCGTGCGCGTTTCCAGTCCCGACGAGATCATTCTGGGAAAACACGGAGTTGTGGTTGCGAGAGGACTGCATCAGGGAGTGTTCCTCCCGCAAGTTGCGACTGAGACAGGCTGGAGCAAAGAAGAGTTCTTGACAAATTTGTGCGTGCACAAGGCAGGGTTGCCATCCGACGCCTACAAGAAGGACGCGGACCTCTACGTGTTTAGCTCGGTTATCTTTCACGAAGAACGCTAGCATCTTCGATGCCAAGTCGGTGCTGTTCAGAGATTTTTCTCGCGCGTGAGATTTTTTTCTTGACAAAAAAAGAACACGTGATATCATAGTGCGTGAACGTCACCCAAGCGATTACATTCCACCGGCGCGGGAATTCCCATGAAGGCGACTTCGAAGAAGCGCTGCCGCTCCTCTCAAAAACGATCTCCAAAGAACCCGAGAATCCTCGTGGTCGATAGCGATACCGTGATGGCCGAGCTGATGCGGAGTTATCTCGGAGACGAAAAGGGATACGAGGTTCTCATAGCTGAGACCGGCGCGAGCGGAATACGAGCGGCCCTCGAACAGTTACCTGACCTGATTCTTGTGGATTTCCGTTTGGCAGATATGAGCGGGCTGGAGATGCATGACAGGTTGCGGCAGAATCCGGCCACAAAAGAGATTCCCGTGATATATGTTTCCTCGTTCCTGACGCTGCGCACGATTGAGAAGGCGACCGACAAAGGCGCACGAGGATTTATTAGTAAACCCTTCACGCTTTCGGAAATCTACACGAAAGTCGCCACGATCCTGAGCTCCTCCATTTGATTGTCTTAATCAAGCCTTGCCCTCACCGAGGAGAGTTCCTATCGCATCCCTTCGAATGGCAATCCCTTTGACACAAGTGCACTGAGAACACGACGAACAGCGTTCAATCCCCAATGACCTCGCCTGAGCGCGTCGGTCTTCTCCATCTCGCGGGTCAAGGTGAAGTTGCGCAAGCCTCACAAAGACGTATGGGCCGCCGAATTCGCGCTTCTTCCAGTCAAACTGAGGACAACTCGAAACACAGCCGTAGCACTCGAGGCATCCTATTAGGCGTTCGTACGATTCCGGAACTTTGAGCGCGCCGAGCGGGCGTTCGCCCGAAGACTTGACATAGAGACGCAGCTCGGATATGCGTTCATCGAGAGGGGCCCGGTCAACAATGATGTCTCTTATTGGCCGAAGGTGCTTCAGGGGCGAGATTGTCATTCCTTCGCGCGCCGGCGTGAGACACGCGAGACGCGGCCTGCCGTTGACATCAACTGCGCACTCGCCGCATTTGGTTGCGCGACACCCATACCGGAAGGCAAGTGTCGTGTCATAGGTTTCAGAAATATACAGGAGAACCTGGAGTACGGTGATACCGTCTTTGAGAGGGACGAAATAGCTCGCCGGAACACATACTCCCAGTGCAGGGTCGTACCGTTCGACGATAATGTTCGGTTCTTCCATCAGGAGTCATCCCCGAGGTTCAAGCGCGCATCGAGAATCTTTGACTGCGCTTTTCGTGGCAGTATGTTAAGGATAAGAAACTGGATGCGTTCCCGAAGCGGATTCGCGCCACCTTTTGAACCAAGATGGATTCTTGATAACGGAACATCCTCTGCTCGCAACGCAAGTGTGTCATCGTGCATTCCAACAACGATATTCTTCAGCCATGCCTTGTCGTCTCGACGAGTGTAGTCAAGCCGAACATGTCCGCCACGACTTTCCTTTCGCATGAGAGCGCTCCGGACAATGACTTCTCCCGCTAGGAGCATCGCATCGAGCTCGATGGCGTCGAGCCAGTCGGGGTTGCATTCGCGCCGTCCGGATATGCACACGTCGGACTGCATCTCGCGGATTCTTTGGATTTCTTCGAGTGCATGGGTGAGGCGCCCCTCGTCGCGAATCGGGCCGACGTTCTCCCAGAGTATGCGCTGGAGCCTTCGCACAAGAAAGATGGGCTTGTGGCTTCCCGATTTCCCCGGAAGAGAATTTGTGTGTGCTGAAGTCTCTTTGGCTGTCGAGATGTCGACAGATATATCTCCTGTGCGGGACGCTGCCTCGGCTGCAAGATTGCCGGCAAGGCTCCCAAAGACAAACAGTTCAGCAAGCGAGGTGGAACCGATGCGGTTGCCTCCGTGCAGGCCTCCCTGCACTTCGCCGATGGCAAAAAGATTCTTCACTCCCCAGACGCGACAATCAGGCGTGACTTTGATTCCACCCATTTGATAATGCGCAGTTGGAAAGACATCCCATGGTGTGCGACCTTTCGCTGCATCTTCACCGTAAGCCCGCCTGACCGCATCGATCATTGACGGGAATGTCCGTTTGAGAAACTCAAACATCTTCGTTCCAAGCACCTTCTTGAGATTCGGAGTCAGGTCAAGTACCATCCCGCCATGTTGAGTGGCAATACCATGCTCCTTCGCGAGTGACATCGCTGCCGACACTTGCGCGCGTGTTTTCATTCGCACGCGGGTGAGAATCTGCCTGCCTTTCGCGTCGAGCAGCCTGCCATAAGGCCCGGCAATCGCGGGTTCGCCGCAGACGATGCCAACCATAGGCTCCGGGTGCGTCAGCGCGAACGGAATGAACTGCTGCTGCTCCATGTCAACGAGCTCGGCCCCGGCTCTCAGGGCCAGAACATAGCCGTCGCCCGTCATGGCTCGTGAATTACTCGTGTGGGGATAATAAAGCCAGCCAAGGCCACCGGTGGCCAATATGGTTTGTTTCGCGCGGATCATGACCATCTCGCCGGTGAGCCAGCGCAGGGCGATGGCGCCGGCGACGTTCGCGCCGTCACCGATGAGTCGCACGGCGATGGTCTCGTCGAGGACTTGAACGCCAACCCGAGAAGCTGCCCCCCTGAGCGCCGTGCCTATGGGAACGCCCTCGGAATAGATGGTAAGCGTTCTGGGGAAGCCGTGCCCGGCGAGGGGAACAGGGAGGGGGGCGAGCGTGCCGGAGCGTTTTCGAGAAAAGATGACTCCGAATTGTTCCATCAACTCGGCTGCATGCGGAGCGCGCTCGCAGAATGTTTCAACCAGCGCCTGGTTGTTCAGGAATTCTCCCGCAACAACCATGTCGCGCATGAGCGCCTCCGGAGAATCCTCCGGTGAGATGTTCGGCAGGAGTACAAGACCCCCGGCAATCCGCGTGTTCCCGCTGCCATAGGGGCGCTTCGACAGGACAATGACGCGCGCGCCTCTCTCGGCAGCCGTGACTGCGGCAACGATGCCGCCTCCTCCGGCTCCGATGCAGAGGACATCGCACTCGAGCTGCGTAAGCATGGGCGCGCTACTCTATTTCAATCTCCTTCACGGCAAGCTCCATCCCCTCGACGACGTCAACATCCTTTGACTGACATTTGGGACAGAGGAATTTATAGTCTTGCACCATGAAGGTGTGCTCACATGGCTTGCATTGGGCCTTAATCGGAACCTGCTCGACCTCGAGGACAGCGCCTTCGGCCGCGGTATCCTTTGTGATGAATTCGAAGAAGAACGCCAGTTGCTCGCGGACAATGCCTCGGAGCTGGCCCGCGCGTATGCGCACAACCTTTACCTTTTGCGCGCCGTTCTTTTGAGCTTCTGTGAGGACAATTTTCAAAATGCTTTGCGCTATCGACATTTCGTGCATGGGTCGCGGTCTCTTTTCTTCCTACAGCTTTCCTTTTTCCTGCATGATCGCGCCCATCAGTTCCCGGAAGTTCCGTTTCGGCTCAAGAATCTCTTCGCGCCTCCTCATTTTCAAGGATTCGGTCGGACACACCATATTGCAGAGTCCGCACCCGAGACATTTGTCAGGGTCGACCTCGGCTACCTCATTAACAGTAAGAGCGCCGAAGTGGCAGCGGTCAACGCATGCCCCGCACGCAGAGCAGGTATCGGCATCGATCTCCAGAACGAAATGCGATGTGGCCACGGAATGCGGCTTATGCAGCCTCGTGATACCTCCAAGGATGCCACAGCAGCAGCCGCAGCAGTTACAGATGAAATTGATGTGCTTCTGGGTGTTGTCGGAAAGATGCACGAGGCCCGCTTCCTCCGACACGGCGAGGACTTTGTGTGCTTCTTCCTTCGTTATCTTACGGCCGAAACCGCGCTCGACGACGTAGCGCGCGAACGGGCCGAACTGAAGGCACACATCCTTCGGCCTGCCGCAGGATTTGCCAAGCAGTTCTTGCTCATGACGACAGTAGCACACCGAGAGTGCAAGGTAATCCGCCTCGTCGATGAATTTGGACACGCGTTCGTAGGGGAAGACCTCGACACCGCTCGGTATCTCTTTTTCCATGACGACGATGCGAGCCATCTGTGTCCTGGACGCAAAGAGGTCTTCTGCCCAGCCGCTATGCCACATCTTATCAAAGAGTTCAGCCAGGCGCTTTGTCTTCGGGTTCACTTCGCCCTTCATGAATTGGAGCTCGAAAATACCGGGGACAAGCGGAAAGAGACTGTACAGGTCTGTGCTCTCCTGTTTCCGGTGGTAAACGAGCCCCTTGTTGGCCATTGATTCCAGAAGCGGCTTGACTTCCGTTTCCTTCCGGCCGAGCGAATCGCAGATGGTAGCCAGTGGCGTCGGGAATATCGGCAGTTCGGCGCCCAGTTTCGCCTCGTCTTCCGTGAAGAGGGATTTCAACAGCTCAACGAACTGCTCGGTCTTTGGCGCCCCCGAGGGAAATTGGTTCAGCTTGTCAATCAGTTGTTGATACATATCCTGAGTCACGATTGCCTCCCTTAGAAAAGACCTTCATCACTTCTTTTTCGTCTTTTTCTGAAGCCTTTTCCGTTTTTTCTCAAGTTCAGTGGTCATCCATTTCAGCCAGTTATTCAGCCCTTCTCCCGTCGTGCAGGAGAGGGGGAATATTGCGAGCTTCGGATTGATGCTGTGAGCGTTTTTCCTTGCTTCGTCCATGCTGAAATTCGTGTATGCCAGCAGATCAATCTTGTTGATGAGCATTGCGGATGATTCCCGAAACATAAGCGGATATTTTAGCGGTTTCTCATCACCCTCGGTCACGCTCAGCATCATTACCTTGTGGTCTTCTCCTATCTTGAACTCGGCCGGACAAACGAGGTTGCCCACGTTCTCGATGAAGAGAATATCGACCGCGGAGCAATCCAGGTTGGAAAGCGCACTTCTGGTCATGTTCGCGTCAAGGTGGCAGGCGCTGCCGGTGTTGATTTGAACGATAGGGATATCGAATTTTCTCAACCGGTCGGAATCGCGAGTAGTTGCGATATCGCCTTCCACCACGCCCACGTGTATCCCGAGTGGTTCTAACTTTTCGATAGTGCGCTCGAGGAGAGTGGTTTTGCCTGCTCCGGGTGAGCTCATGAGGTTGATTGCAAGCACCTTGTGCGAAGCCAACTCCTCACGAATTTCCTCGGCGATCGCATCGTTGGCTTTAAGGATGTTGTCGAGTACCGTTATCTTCATTGTTGTCAGCTCCCATGCCTCCCTTACGTAAATGCTCCAATGCCTGTTGCATATCTGCCGATGATGAGCTTTAATATCTGCGAGGTGCCTTCATAGAGGCTTGCAACGCGCGCGTCGCGCATGTATCGCTCGACCGGATATTCATTCGAGTAACCGTAGCCTCCAAATACCTGAATTGCCCGGTTGCTGCAGCGCAGCGCGGCTTCCGATGCATACAGCTTCGCGAGTGCGGTCTCGCGGGTATTCCGGACACCCTTGTTTTTCAGGTGGCCCGCCTGGAACACAAGAAGGCGAGCGGCCTCGGTGTCCAGCACCATGTCGGCAATCAATTCCTGCACGAGTTGAAAGCCGGCAATCGGGCGGCCGAACGCCGTTCTCTCCTGCGCATACTTGGCGCTCGCATCAACGGAACCCTGACAGATTCCCACACACCCCGCGGCCACGCTGTAGCGGCCGTTATCGAGCCCGCTCATGGCGACTTTGAACCCATCGCCAACGTTTCCGAGCAGGGCGTTGTCGCCGACCTTCACGTCTTCCAGTGTCAACGAGGAGGTGTCGGAAGATTTTAGACCGAGCTTGCCTTTGATGGGCTGGGCCGAGAAACCCGGTGTGTCGGTATCGACGAGAAATGCGGCAATACCCTTGTGCTTGAGTTTCTTATCGGTTTGCGCAAAGATAATTGCGAGCTTTGCGACGCTTCCATTGGATATCCACATTTTGTTGCCGTTGAGTATCCATGAAGAGCCGCCTTTTTTGGCCGACGTGGAAAGATTGGCGGCATCGCTGCCGGCATCCGGCTCGGTGAGTCCGAAGCAGCCGATAATTTCTCCGGAGCAAAGCTTCGGCAGATACTTCATCTTTTGCTCTTCGGTTCCCCACGTGAGGATGGTCAGAGCGACAAGCGATGTCGTCACCGAGAGAACGGTTCGGACGGACGAGCAAGCACGTCCTATCTCCTCCGTCACGAGCGCGTACGAGATGTAATCCATACCGGCGCCTCCGTATCGCTCCGGTATTGGCGCGCCGAGAAATCCGAGCGAAGCCATGTTCTTGACGATCTCGGCCGGAAACTTCTCTTGCTCGTCGTTCTCGCGTGCGACGGGGATTATTTCCTTTTCCGCAAACTCTCGCGCTGTCTGGCGCGCGGCCCGTTGCTCGTCAGTCAGCTCCATGTCCATGGAGTATTCCTTTCCATGCGCGATGTCCTGCGTCCTGTGAGAGACGCGAATTCACCGCTTGATGAGAAGTTTGTCCACAATGCGCATGAGCTGTTTCGCATTTCGACACTCATACACTTCATCGCAATACGGCAGATAGTCATGCATGACGCTGTCTCCCAACCGCCATGCCGCCTTCGCCTCAGGATTGAGCCAGATGACGCGCTTCGCCTTTTCCGTTATCTCCTTGAAGGCCCACGTGCGCGGGTCATTTCGATTGTTTCGGGCATCTCCCATAATCATCAGTGTAGTTCGGGATGTAACCGAATCAACGAACTCGTTGCGAAATCTGTGAAACGCATATCCGAAATTGCTGTGTCCATTATAATCGACAAGGCGCGAATTGAACGCAAGCTGGATTGCGGCGTTCACTTCGTGCTCCGAGAACAGGCGCGTAACCTCAGCTATCTCTGTTACGAACACGAATGTACGCACCTTCGAGAACAGCTCCTGAAGCGTGTACAGGAACTGGAGCATGAACCGAGCCGCATAACTGACGGAATCGGAAATATCGCACAGCGCAAAGATCTGCGGTTTCTCGCGACGTCGATTTCGGTAACAGAGCTCGATCGGGACCCCTCCGTATTGCATGTTTCGCCGGATGAGCCGCTTCACGTCTATGCGTCCCCGGTGTCTCCGCTTTGTCCGCAACACATAGGTATCGCGCATCTTTCTACCGAGCTGCGCGACGATATCGCGCATCATCTCTATTTCGCGTTGGGTCAGTTGATAGAAACTCTTATTGAGAAGCTCCTCCTCGAGCATTCGTTCTGTGCTACTGAGCAGCTTCTTATCAAGCTCTCGGCGGACATACGCCCTGACTTCATCGAATACGCGCTGCATGCGTTGCTGAATGTATTTGATTGCGCGTTCAACGTCCTCAGGCGAATATCCTTGATTGATGAACTCCTGCCTCAGCCGCTCCAGTTCCTCTGAGAATGCATTCCAGCCGAGACTGTCCCGAATTTTTCGCGCAAAGAATCCGACCTGAAGCGGATTACTTATCTCACTGAGGCCTGTCGCCGCTCCGATTTCCATCATCGTGAGCAGAAAGTCACCTCCAAGTTGCCACTGAAACAGATTATAGAGGCCCTCGAATCGTTCGCGGTTATCCTCAAAGAACGAATCGACAAATTCCTGTATCGTGAGAGGGCCAAGTGACAACATGCTTGCGTCGGGGTCGGTTTCATTTTCAGGGAGAGTATCGCCGGTGAGCGACGTGAAGTAGAGGTCGAAGAGCTTCTCGAATGTGGGGATGTCGGCAGCCCGTTTCACGAGCGTTGACCGAAGCGCTGACTTAAAGGTCGGCTTGCGCTCGAGCCCCAGTACTTCGAGCGCCTGAAAGCAATCGATGTTCTCTGAAAGCGCAACCCGCACTCCGCTGCTTCGAAGGGCATGGATGAACTCGAGCACGCTTTTTTGCATACGTACACCCTGTCAGTTCAGTTTTCCGTCAGACGCAGGCAGGAGGCTGTGGAGGTTCTCCTTGACTTTCTTGATATCTCCCTCATACTTGAGAAACAAATTGAGGGTGGACTTCACGGTCTCGGCGTCGAGCGTGTCAATGTTCAAGATGGTAAGCGCACGCGCCCAGTCTAATGTCTCGCTGATGCTGGGTAGTTTCTTCAGGTCGACTTTGCGAACCTTATGGACCACGTCAATGACTTGTCGCGCAAGTCTCTCGGCGATACCCGGCACTTTCAGCTCGATTATTTCTTTCTCGTGGTCTGCCGTCGGAAAGTCTATGAATAAGTGAAGACAGCGCCGCTTCAACGCATCACTCATTTCGCGCGCGTTGTTGCTCGTGAGAATGACATGGGGGATATGTCGCGCCATGAGCGTTCCGAGTTCGGGCACGCTTACCTGGAAATCGCTAAGCACCTCGAGCAAGAAAGCCTCGAATTCAGGGTCGGCCTTGTCGACTTCGTCGATGAGCAGCACGACTTGCCGCTCAGAGAGAATCGCCTTGAGGAGGGGACGAGGGAGTAGGAACTTCTCCGAGAAAAAGGCGTCTTCCTGCCTGTCAATTCGCTCGACAGCCTGCCGCAGGTCTTCGCACCCGCTGAGCACGTCCTGTATCTTCTCCTTCAGAATCTGGGTGTAGAGGAGCTGCTTCGCATATTCCCATTCGTAGAGCGCCTTGCCCTCGTCCAGGCCTTCGTAACATTGCATTCGAATCAGTTCAAAGCCCGCAGCCGAAGCCCATACGCTCGCAAGACTCGTCTTTCCAACTCCCGCCGGTCCTTCGACGAGGATGGGTTTTTGCATGCGTTCTGAAAGATAAATTGCAGTGGCGATTTCGCTGCTGCAAATGTACTTTTGGCGCTTGAACTCCAGAGCAACCTCTTCTATCGAGCCAAACATTGTCTCAGCCTTTCTTCGCAGGACGATTGGAACCTCTGCCTAAGCTCCTGTATTTGGCGGTTGCGGCACCTGGTCTGTTGGTCTTGCTGCGGCCTCTGGATACTCGCTTCCGTGCGAGCGCCCGTGTTTCCGCCTCGAGCAACTCACTGGCCCATTGTACCTTGAGACGCTGCACTGCAACACCAAAATCCACAATCCTCAATTTATGAGAATTCAGGCCCCTTTCCTTCATTTCCTCGCGCATGCGCCCATATTCCCGGATTTTCCCGTTCGCTGTCTCGATTTGGCGCCTAAGTTTCGCTATGCGCTCATGCGGAGAGAGATGTTCGAAGAACGTGCATTTCATCAGAAAGCTGTACTGCATGAAGAAGTCGTACTTGACCGGGTCGGTCTCGTCCTCGTCCCCCGTAAGCCACCGGAGGAACTCTTCGCGGCCGCGGTCGGTGATGTGATAGAGATTCTTATTCGGTGATTTCTCCTGCCGTACGGTCTCTTTCCGGACAAGCTTCTGTCCTTCAAGATGCGTAAGGAGGGGATACAGTTGCCCGTCATTGAGACCGTCCTTGCTGACGAACGGCGAGAAGATTTTTTTGATGCGGTATCCGTGCGCCGGCCCCTGCATCAATACGCCGAGGATAGCGTGCCGCGTACTCATCGTGAAGCCCATCTCCGGTGATGCATCACTATACCTATGAGTAAGATACCTTAGACTTAGGTATCATTTTAGCAGGCCTCCGTTACGGATGTCAAATAGCCGCTTTGGCCCCTCGGAAGGACGGGAGGGGAGACAAGAATGGCATCCGACAAGTCTGTCGGATGCCATAACACATCGGAATGTGATTCACGTTCCGAATTATCGTTTGGAGAACTGGAAGCGGGCGCGTGCGCCTTTCTGGCCGTATTTCTTCCGTTCCTTCATTCGAGGGTCGCGTGTGAGAAAGCCACCCTTGCGCAGAGCGCTCCGGAGGTCCGGATTGTAGGCGAGCAGGGCGCGCGCGATTCCATGGCGGAGCGCTCCTGCCTGGCCCGAGGACCCTCCGCCGCTCACGTTTGCACGAACATCAAACTGGCCTAAGGTCTGGGTGGCCTCGAAGGGCTGTCTGATCAACATCGAAAGTGTCTCGCGGCCAAAGTACTCCTCAAGGTTCTTGCCGTTGACATCAAACTTTCCGCTCCCTCGTACCAGACTAACCCGTGCGAGCGACCGCTTGCGCCTTCCTACACCTCTGTACATTTCCTTCTGATTCAATTCAGCCTGCCTCCTGAGCCTGCCGCGTGACTAAATCTCGATTTGCTGTGGTTTCTGTGCCTCGTGTGGATGTGTGGGGCCGCTGAAGACGCGGAGTTTCTTCGCCATGCTACGCCCAATATGATTACGAGGAAGCATTCCCTTGACGGCCTCGTGGATGATCCGCTCCGGAAACCGCGCCTGCAAGTCCCGATATATCGTGGTCTTCAGGCCACCCGGCCAACGCGTATGGTGCCGGTACATCTTCTGCACGGGCTTTTTCCCTGTCACCTTGACCTTTTCCGCGTTGACCACGATGACGTGGTCGCCATGATTCCAATGGGGAGAATATGTGGGCCTGTGCTTGCCTCGCAGTAGCTTTGCGACCTCGCTTGCGAGCCTTCCGAGCACCTTGCCATCGGCGTCAACAAGATACCATTCGCCTTCTATATCACCCTGCTTTGGGGTATACGTACGCATCTGCTCTCGACCTCCGGCGTCACACAATGGCTGTATATCTGAGAATAACTTTATAAATATAGCAGATTCCCGGCCAGTTTGTCAAATTCGGGAAAATACACACCGGCGGGTCAACCCGTCCTACGCCTCGATACCCTCTGCCCTGAGATAGAAATTCGCAGGGTCCGCGGCGGGACCGGATGGTGGCTGCTTTTTCAATTCCAGGAGATGTCGCGTCGGTTCCGCGGGTGTTATGGACACGTCTTCTCCTTTGCAGATAAAGGGAGCGCTCTGAGTAAATCCATAGACTCTCTTCTTGCCGGCATCAATCGGAATCTGGGCGCGAGGCGCGAATATTTCGGCGGGTTCGACCAAGACCACCGGCGAAACCGGATAAAGCTCCATCAGGGAGCAAAGAAAGGCACGGTCGAAATACTCATGATATTCCTGTCTGTACTCGACCTGCGCCGCGCCTCTAAGCGATATCCTCCTCGGCGATGCCAGTTGGAATGGAACTTTCAGGCACAGCGCATCTTCCTTATGTTCTCCGGCCAGAGGAATCACCTTTGACGCGCTCCGAAGCGAGCGGAACATCTCCATTTCAGCCTCGATTTCCGGAAGAGAGTCGGAGGCGAGCAAGGCCTCTGTCAGCCGTTGCGTATGAACGGCCAGCTTCCGTGCTGAACTGAGACTGGCAAGACGCAAGAGCGCCACGGCCGCGACTCGCCTGCGCACTTTCTCAAGCTTTCCGTCTGCCCCTCCGGCAACTTTGTTAAGACGCGTTGTGGAGAGCAGATTACGGAAGATGCGGACATAGTCCGCGCGAACGAGCGGCCACTCGCCGAACCTCATGTAATAATCAAATACATGCGGCCAGAGGTTCTCCCGCCATCGTTCTCCAAGCCGAATCTCAAAGTTGAAGCGGTTCCGCAGCACTGCTTGCAGCTTCTCGTACGTGAGGAGGTAGACAGGACCGTCGTATTCTATTCGTGCAACACAGTCTTCCAGGGGATTGAGCCTGAAGTCTCCTGCGCCGATTGCCGAGAGATTCTTTGGCGCACCAACGAGGCCGCCTGACGCGGAAAACTCAAGGCGGCCTGGCATGCTCGATGAGACACCACACCCCTTTGGAGTCTTGATAAACGGCGCAGATCCCACTACAACAAACTGGTGGACTGAAACACTAGCCAGGCTTACGACCCTTTTTCTGAACAGCCGCCTCATCAACAGCCCTTGTTCAAGGTGAGGTATAGCCGACAATACGTCCGGCCGCTAATTTGACCTTTACCTCTTTCAAGTTCTTGAACAGTTTTCCGTTAATGTAGGTGCGGGAGGGATCGCAGACAACGGGCGCCATGACCGCCAATGTAAGTGGCGCCGCTAATGCAGACGCAAACACCAGCCCCGCGCCAACTACCATAGCAAGAGCGATCACACTTGCAACCGTATCGAGTGATGTGCTCGCCTCCTCTGTGCCCTCCCCGATATCTGGGGAGGATTCATGGAGCGTTTCAAGAGCGTGTTTCAAGAAACCTTTATACTCGAGGGGCGCGGCCACGGAGGCGATTTTCTTCTTGGCCTCCAACTCCGCGCGTTCGGGCATCGTTTCATGGGCGGTTATCCTGAAGCGCACCGGCTGATTCGCCCCCGCTGGGTGAAGGTGAATCATGCGGGCTGCCTCGCCGTCGCTGTACACGTCAAGCGCGGCGACGTGCTCCATGCTGTCGATGAACATCGGAGTTTCGTGAAACACCTCGAGAGTACGCACACCGGGAATCGACCGTCCGCCGATGTCCACCTCAAATGGCTGGCGGGAAGAAACGGACACTCGGTGCAGACCGGTGATCCTCTGGGGGACTGTTTTGATACGCTGGGCGATAAGTGGACGTGCTTGAACGGTACGTGTAGCAACACGCTGCATACGCATCCCCTCCCCTCTGTGGAAGCATGCACGCTCCATGCTTGCCTGTTAACAATTATACTATCAAATGGAGCAAGCGTCAATAGCGGCAGGGGGTATATTATGAATGAACGCCGGCAGGATTTTCACGCGGAAGAAAGAGAACCAGCACGGGTTTCAAGGGACGGAATTCTCACCGTGAATTCCAAGGTGTAAAATGATTCCCGTCTTGTCCGTCCGTGGGAGAGGATTTTAACGAGACGGTTTCTTGGTCTTTCCTTCCCCCAGCTTTCCGGAATTCGTCCGAAACTCTTTCCCTCGCGGCTGGTTGGCGAGCAACGTCCGCATTTCTTCGCTCGTGACCCCTTCATCCTTCACATACTTCATTGGGATCACGGAGCCCAATCTTAGCCGCGTTCGGGTGAGGGGGCGCTTCATGTCAGACAGTGTTCCTGGAGACACCGTTCGAGGACTGTCCGTGTGATTCTTGGTTCAGACCGCATGTAGGCCTCGAGGAGCAGGTTGTCGCCGAGCTTGTTCACTTCCCGGCAGATGCCTCCCGAATACGAGTGTATGGGATCGTACACGTCCTCAGCGAATATGTTTTCCGTCGAGCCCGCCACCATCAGCCGGAACTTGATGTATTGTTCGGTCTCGGCTCGTGCCATGGGCATAAGATAGGAGGACATGGCGATTCTGCTTCGAAGAGAGTTGTATCGCTTGTGACGCAATCTGCGCGGAAACGTTTCTTCCGCCAGCATGATTATCGTGCAGAGCTTTTCCTGGGGAGTCTCCAGATTCGTGAGCGCGCGTATCATGTGCAGTTGTTCCGAGGGCAGGAAATGGGCTTCATCAACGATGACGACCACTCGTTGTCCCCGACTATACGTATCCATAAGATAGGAGTGAATCATGTCGAGGTAACCCTGCGTATTCTCTCTTCCCGAAGGCCGGGGGATTTCCAGTTCATCGGCAATGCATGCCAGGAGCCCCATCTTGCTCATCCCCGGGGTTGCCAGAATGACCACAGGGATGAACTCGCCCTCGCCGAACGCGCTCAGAAGCATTTGCGCAAGGAGCGTCTTGCCCGTGCCGCTCCGGCCCCATACAAGGCCGAGCGCCTTGTGATGCTTCGCGCACATCATCATCTTCACAAACGCGGCTTCGTGCGTCTGCGTACGATAGAAGAATTCCGGATTCACGTTGTCGGCAAACGGCATGCGCTGCAAACCAAAATGTTCGCAGTAATCAAGCGTTGCGCCCAACCATTTTGTTGCCACTTCCATAACACTCTCCTGTTTCCCTGTTAACGCCAATCCCCTTGCCATCCGCCACCGCCGCAAGCGGCAAGCAGCGGGTGATAAACTTCTCCAAACCCGCTCCGCCCAACCGCGAGCGGGCCGACGCCATCTCCTGTTCGAGCAGCATGCGTGCGAGTTTCCGTATCGATAGCGAGGCCCGTGAGTCGGGATGCCGAATCGAGAGCGCGACTCGCTCATTTACGGCATGTCGCACTCGCGAGTCTTCCCAGATGTTTCCCATATCGAGCACGCGCCTCCCAAGGAAGCGATGCGTGCACTGGGAAATTCGCACGAGCGCCTCACGTCCTTCGCGCGCGCTCCTCACGCGGTTCGCCACAACCCCGATTCTGCAGCACGGGCTGCGTCTCATGCTGAGCTTTATGAGAGCATATGCGTCGGTGATTGCCGTAGTCTCAGGTGTCATGACCACCAGAACAAAATCCGCCGCCACGACAAAATCCAGGACCGAATCCGACACACCCGCAGCCACATCAACGATAATTACGTCATATCGCGCATCGAGTTTTCTCAATTCCGACAGGAAAATTCGGCGCTTGTGAGCAGGCAAGTTCGCGAGTTCAAGAATTCCGGACGCGCCAGGCACGATGTCGGGCCCGTCAGTCACTTTAGCGATGATGTCCTCGAGTCTCCATGCTCCTGACATGACATCCCGTATCGTCTTTCCTTCTTTCAAACCTGCAAGCACATGGAGATTGGCCACGCCAAAGTCTGCATCGACAACAATCACCCGAAGCCCTTGCCTGACTAACTCGACCCCGAGGTTCAAGGCGACCGTGCTCTTGCCAACACCCCCCTTCCCGCTCGCCACAGCAACGAGCCGGGCCGGGGAAGAAGTATCCTCGCAGGATGATGCGAGCCCATTACTCCCATGGAGCGACGGATGGGTCACTATGGCTGCGAGATGGCGGATGAGCATGTTCGGTGCGACTCCCTGCTCAAACAATCTATTTGCAGCAGCGAGTATCTTCAGGTCGTTCGGCAAATATGTCCGAGGAATGAGCGTAAAGGGGGAGAGAAACTCCTGACAATAGAGCTCCAGAAATCTGAGGCGTGATGGCTCTATGCCAATCAGTCTTGCGGCTTTTTCTGCGTTCGGATGGTTTTCCATCTGGGCGTTCGGTACTGGAAACGTCAGCCATACTCCTAGATATTGTATTCTTGTCAGATTTTAATACTTCATCTAGTATTTGTCAACACCTTTTTGGTTTCTTCATGAGCCGTCCCGACAGAAAGCAGAGAAATGGCTAACGCGAGGGCGACACCACATGCGCCTGCGTGCCTCATCATCCACGTCAGACGTGCGCAGATCCTGCTGCAAAGTATGGTAGAATTGAGTATGAGAATCTGCCTCGCAAGCGAGAGCTTCCGACGAACCGCTCTTCACCGTATATTCACGCGCAGGCACACGAACTTCACTTGTGGATACTTCCTGTGTGAATTTGAGGTGAGGTGGATGGCAAATCTGCATTAAAAACATCTGACTAAGGTCTCGCCGGGCGGCGCAGTTTTCTCGGGAAGGAAAACGCAGTTGCGCGAGCCGCTGAACCGAAGCATAAGGAACGTCGTAGAAACATTTGTGTTGAAGGTGTCTGAAATGTTGAGGAATCTGACGTGCGATTCTCGCCAATTCCCGCGGCCTTCTGTCTTCGAATGGTTCTGCCTGCCATTGGGCCTGTTCCTGATCTTTTATTATGCATGGATTATGGACGACGCATATGTCTACTTCCGGTACATTGACAATATGGAATTGCTTGGAATCGGTCTTGTCTATAATAGGGGAGAATACGTTGAGGGATTTAGCAGTCCCGCTTGGGCGTTCATTCTTGCGGTCTTACGGTCTGTTGGTTTGGGATACTGGGTCATCATTCGCGGCGTCGCTGTAGCGGCTTTTGTGACATTCTGGGCGGCGCTGGTCATCATAAACAGAAAGTTGTCGGGGACCGAGGCAGGCACATATATTGTCAATTTCCCCTTGATCAATCTGTCGCTGACATACGGCGTGCTCTGCTACTTCACCTCCGGACTCGAAACTCCGCTCGTGCAGGTGTGCGGGGTCCTCTACGCATGCTTCTTGCTTTTTCCGGGTGTACGGCTTCTGCAATTCGTTGTAGGAATCTCGCCCTTTATCCGCCATGAACTGGCGATTCCTTGCCTCATGGCGCTTGCGTGGTTTGTGGTCAGCCGCCGGAGGATTCCGTGGACGCTCGTGATTACTGGAATGGTCTTCGGCATTCTCCTCTTCGTCTTCCGTATCTACTA
Organism: Candidatus Abyssobacteria bacterium SURF_17; assembly: GCA_003598055.1. Classification (GTDB taxonomy): domain Bacteria; phylum Abyssobacteria; class SURF-5; order SURF-5; family SURF-5; genus SURF-17. The sequence continues at coordinate 34,266 of QZKI01000065.1, forward strand.
CTACGCGGACTTGCTTCCGAATACGTTCTATTTGAAAAACGAAACCGCAGTTGCCAGAGGACTCCTGTATTTAAAAGACACTGTCTTGCCATATTCTGTGCATTACATTCTACCTTTCTTAGCGCTCTGTCTGGCCGTGCTCAAAATAACGGGGAGGAGAGAGACGGGCTACCACATGGCAGAGCGCGCTATGATGGTGCTCATTGGCTTAAGCTTCATTGTTTACGTTGTCAAGATTGGAGGAGATCCGCGGCATTACCGCTTTCTCGCATTCCCGTATTGTATTATCATGGCTTCGACGGGCGGAATCGTGGAAGCGCTCATGTTACGCTTGGGCTTACGGTCGTCGAGGATGGCCGTTCTCGCCCTGAGCCTCATACTCGCTCTGTTCACCGTGACTCGTTATCCACGGCAACTCGACAAGCATCCATTGCTTCCAGACGTTCACCACCGACCGGTCGACGAGATAAATGATGCGGCGCTTCATCGCAGCTTCAGAGCGTTTTCGCCAAGTCCGTGGACGTTGGGGTCTGAGATAGAATTGGGCGGAGCGGTCGAGGAGTTTCTGGAGCGTCATCCACCAAATCAGTATGTCGATGTCATTTGGTGTCCGAACTGCTACTTCGCATACACTGCGTTTCCGTGTCAGGTTATCAACGGCCTTGGGCTGACTGACCCATTCCTTGCAAGGACAGAGATGAGATCTGAACGTGCAGCGCACAAGTTTGGGCTGATGCCGCTCGCCGAGGACATGGTCAGAATCCGCAAGAAATACGGATTTAGGAAGGGAGCTTTTCGAACGGCAACAGAAAACGGGGATGCCCCGGCATGGGTGGAAGAAAACCTGACTACCATAGAGAGAATCGAACAGAAAGTGTATAATGAACATGCGTTCTTTGAGAACTTACGGATTGCATTTATGAGAACAGGAAGGATCAGGCTCGCGTATACCTCACTGGATGAACGTGAGAAATGAGCCTCACGGCTCATACTAGACCTCTGTGGATGCTGCGTAAGCAAGAGGATTTGTCGGGAAGGAGTGATCATGGATGATTATTCTCAGAATCCTGCTCTCATTGCTTCTCTTGGGCTTGAGCGCGTGTGCTGTGCTCGACGACGGCTATTCAACACACTACGGACTGACTAATCCCGAGAATCCTCCCGTTCATCCGAATCTCACGGATGAGACTTATATGGGCGGGACAGTGAGTCAGCGCGAAGCCGAAGAATATGAACGGAAATATCACGAACACGACATATTCAAGCCCACCGAGCCAGAGGCAACAGGAGTGCAAGAGTCCGAGGCTGGAGAGTAGACTCGAGCCGCAGATGCCAATGGTTCCCTCGCTCAATATCTTCCTTGCCCGAGAACGTGATTGTATGCAAGTTCCGAAATACGATGCCTACTTCTTCATGCTGTGTCGCCACGAAGAAAGGGGGAGCGCTTACCCCACAGCAATGAGCATTATGTCCCAGGAATCAGCGCAACGCAGCGGAGAAACTTGAACACATGGAAATAGAAGCCAAAGTCAGGCCAAAGAATCTTTCTAAGCTGCGGTCTTCCCTGAAATCGGCGGGTGCGGTCTTCAAGGGAAGGGGGTTGGAGAAAAATTGGCTGTTTGACCATCCGGAGCAGGCGCTTGCCGCAACCGACAAGTTGCTGAGGCTGCGGGAGGATATACGCGTTTCCTTGACATTCAAAGGGCCGCGGCAAAATTCGCAATTCAAGAAGAGAGAGGAAATCGAAATCGAATTCCCCGACACCTCATCTGCGCGTTCCCTTTTGGAGGCGGTAGGATTCATCCATTGGTTCTACTATGAAAAATTCCGAGAAACATGGAAGCTGGGTTCGGCAACAATTGTGGTAGACGAGTTGCCTCAGTTGGGTGTCTTTGTCGAAGTCGAAGCGGAAACGGACGCGGAGGTCGAAGCCGTTGTCAGAAAATTGAAGCTTCCGCGCAAGTACATCTCTTCCACATATGTGGAGTTGTTGGTTGAATCGGCCAAACAAACGCAGAAATACACGGGCGCGTTTAGGTTTCCGCCAGAGTATGAGTCCGTCCTGGGATTCACTGATGCGGATTCCAAATAAGTGAACTTTTCGCGACCGAGGATTATGCATTGAGAGCCGGAACGGTCGCACGCAGGCTTCAGCGGAGGCGCGAGATGTCAACGATTCAACAGCAGCCGGGTTCGGGATATGAGGGAATAGCGAGTTTCTGCCGAATGCCCATGTGCTTTGACATAAGCGAGCTTGAAGCGGATGTCGCGATTGTCGGCATTTGCATGGACTGCGGTACGACGTACCGGTCGGGTGCTCGATTTGGTCCCAAGGCGATTCGCGAGGGGTCGATGCCATATGCGATGGGTTACTCTCCACATCATGGCTTCTACGACATTGAACGAAACCAGCATCTCCTCGCGGGCAAGAAAATCGTAGATTGTGGGGACATACCGACGATACCGACGCTTTTTATTGAAACGCTTGATGTCATCACCCAATTCATACAAGAAATCAGGCAGCGTGGCGCGGTCCCGGTCGTCCTCGGCGGGGATCATTCAATCAGTTTCCCGGTAGTCCGCGCTTTCAGCGATACGCGTCTTCATGTTATTCAGTTCGATACGCACCTTGACCTCATGGATGAGGTTATGGGAATTAGATTCAGCCATGCAAACCCCATGAGGCGCATCTCCGAGCTAAAGCACGTTACGGGAATCACGCAAATAGGCATCCGAGGGTTGCTCAACCAGCCGGAGTGGGTCGAGACGGCAAGCGAGGTATCGAGATTCTTTACTGCGGAACAGGTTCGACATAGCGGAGAGGAATTCGTGACCTCACACATTCCACCACAGGAAAACGTCTACATAAGCCTTGACATTGACGTGCTCGATCCCTCGGTCGCGCCCGGTACGGGCACCCCGGAACCTGGCGGGCTATCCTATGTTGAGCTTCGGGAGTTACTCCGTGGATGTGTTATGGGGAGAAACTTGGTGGGAGCGGACATCGTTGAGGTAAACCCCTTGTTCGACTCGTCGGGAAGAACAGGGCAAGTAGCCGCGCGACTCCTTATCGACCTCCTCGGTTCGGCCACGTTCGGGTCGGGCTCCGTGCCCGAGTGCGGTTAGTGGGTCGTAGCCAACGCGCCCTATTGACAGACTCACCAGTAATGTGTGCGCAGAGTGGAACCGCAGCACACGCTGCAACGAATGAGTCGTTTGAGGAGAAGAAATGCTGAATAAAGCAACCAAACAACGCACATCAAAGACCGCGAAAGCGGGCCGCAAAAAAGAAAAGACCGTCCTCATCCTGCAAGGAGGAGCATCGCGGGGTGCGCACCAGGTTGGCGCCATGAAGTACCTGGAAGAGCAGGGTATCAAGCCTGATGCGATAATCGGCAGCTCGATAGGCGTTATCAACGCATGTCTCTACGCTACGGGTGGTATCGACCAGATGGTCGATTTCTGGACCTCATTTCGCGCCCATCCTCTGCTTCCCGGCATCAGCGCGCGCGAAAACATCTTTCTGGGTAATTCTCTCCTTTCGATGGGGAAGAGCTTCGAGAAAATCGAGGGATATCTCGATTTTCCGAAGATACATCGCAGCCGGGTGGAAGTCTCCTTCATCTTGACCAATTTGTCGCAGGGCACAGGGGAATTGAGGTCAAACAAAACCGAAAGGTCATGGGAAGACTTTCGAACGATCGCGCGCATCGGGTACACCATTCCGGGGCTTTTTCCCCTCATAGAGTTTCAGGGCGACTACTGGTGTGATGGCGGATTCGTATGGAACGTGCCGCTCGAGTATGCTCTGCAGAAGGGCGCCACACGCATCTTTATGCTTCTTTGCATCGGCCGCACGCTGCCAAGACAAGAGAGTTTCAGCAATATCTATCAGGTGCTTTCGCGGTTCTACGACGTCATGTGGGTTCACGTGGGCAGTGGAGGCGTTATCCAGCGCGACTTCACCCATGCAATGTATCGGGGAGCCGAGATACACATCGTTGAGCCAGGCACCTATCTTGAAGGATTCAGTATGCTGAGTCTGCTCCGTTTCCATCCGTCGAAAGCCAAGAGGTATATCGAACAGGGCTATGCCGATGCTCGTGAGCAGCTTGGCCGGATCAAGTGAGGAATGAAAAAGGCCTGCCCCAAAGGGCAGGCCTTGGCAGGGTTCCGTTCTCAGTCTTATCCTTCTTCCACCTGGATCGCCTCAACCGGGCATTCATCGGCGGCTTGTCTAACCAACTCTTCGTTCGCCGCGAGGTCCGCATCTTCCTTCACGCTCGCCTGGTCGTTCAACTGGAAGACATCGGGACAGGTGGTTTCGCACAAGCCACAGCCCGTGCACTCTTCGGTAACCCAGACTCTCACAATCGCCATCTCTGAACCTCCTTCTATTTGGTTTTGGTGATTGGCGTCAAATCTACAACGAGTCGCGACGGCGTATTATACAAGTTTTCTCTCCAAACGGCAAGATTTTTTTGTCGCTTCTGTTCCCCCTGCCTTCAAGGTCGCCGATGCCTGCATTCTTCTTCATCTCTCGTCCGCGACAAGGGCGATATCCGGTTCAGTCACCGATGCGAATTAATGGATTAGATGCAAAATAAACTCCTCTAAAGCGAAGACTGCGATGCCTGCCACTAGGCCATAGAGCGTGGACCGTTCGCGTCGAAAGGCCTCAAGCCATGGTGAATCAGGCGTGAGAGCAGAAAAGGGAAGGGGTATCCAACGGGCCGTCTGACGCATATAGCTGAGATACTCTTCCCCGAAACGCTGCCTAAGCAGTTCTTCCTCATACAGAACGATGCAGTTATAGAACACGAAACACAGGCCAAGCGCAGCCGGAATAAACCACAGGAGCTCCGAAAGCACACAAAATCCGGTAAGAATCAGATGGTTGCCAATGTAAAGGGGGTTCCTCGTGTATGCATATGGGCCCGTGTTGACAAGTCTGCGCGCCTTGTCCCTCCTTGTCCGGGCGCTCCGGCCGATGTGACGCATCGCCCACAGCCTCAGCGTCTCGCCCAAACAGACAAGCGCAATCCCGGTCGGCCAGAGAACAGCGTCATTCTCATACTCCCACCGAAAGAAAAAGAGCATGAACACAAAGAGCGGAGCTGAGATAAAATTGCGGGACTGAAAAAACAGACGGCCCAACCGGACTGCAAGACCTTTGTTTGAAAAATCCAATGGCGGCTTCGCGTTTGTTTCAGAAACCATGTGTTTCCCATCCCTCCAATCAACCTGGGGACTGCTACAGCGGTTTATATCTCTCCGGCCACAAGCGTTTCCGTTGCTTGCACGCCCTGTATTCCACGTATCTGGCGCACTACGAGCCGTGACAGCGCATCGAGACTGTCAGCCTCGATGATGAGAACGGTATCCCAGTGCCCAAAAACGGGGTTCACTTCGAGGACGCCCGGAGTTGCCCTGACTTGCGAAAGCGCTTTCTCCTCCAATCCGGGCACCAGACTCAGCAGCACATAGGCCTTCATCTATCACCTTCCTTGTTCAGCTTTCTCTTGAGTTCAGCAAGTTTGGCGAGTGCTTCGAGCGGAGTGAGTCGGTCAATGTCCAGGCTCTTCAACTCATCCTCGAGCGGCGAGGCAGCGGCAACCGGTGCGAACAACTGCAGTTGGTTGGATTCGCTCGTGGGTTTCAGCCTTCGTGCCGGGTTGACCCCCTCAAGCTCGGAGAGCACCTCGCGTGCGCGGGCGATGACATTCCCCGGAAGTCCGGCGAGCTTTGCGACGTGTATTCCATAGCTGTGGTCGGAGCTGCCATCGATCACCTTATAGAGAAACACGACCTGATTGTTCCATTCTCTCACTGCAACATTCAAGTTTTTCACTCGTCGCAATTCCTTCGCAAGGTCGGTGAGTTCATGATAGTGGGTCGCAAAGAGCGTCTTCGCCCCGATGTTGTTGTGGATATGTTCCGCCACGGCCCACGCAATGCTCATTCCGTCGTACGTGCTTGTACCGCGCCCTATCTCGTCAAGCACGATCAGGCTTTGGCGGGTTGCATTGTTCAGGATGTTCGCGGTCTCGCTCATCTCAACCATGAACGTGCTCTCTCCACCCACAAGATTGTCCGATGCTCCAACCCGCGTGAAGATTCTGTCCACCAGTCCGATTGCGGCCTGCCTTGCAGGAACGAATCCTCCCATCTGCGCCATCAACACAATGAGCGCAACCTGGCGCAGATATGTCGATTTGCCCGCCATATTCGGACCAGTAATGACAAGCAGTGCACCTCGTTCGTCTATGTCGGTGTCGTTGGGAACGAACGGTTGTCCGAGATTCAACTGCTCGAGCACGGGATGTCTTCCTTCTTCCAGCTTAAGCTCGAACGATGTTGAGATTTCCGGCCGGCAATAATCGTTCGCGGCGGCCACGTGCGCGAGCGATTGGACCGTATCAACCTCCGCAACCAGGTCGGCATTGGTCTGGATTCGTTCGGTCTGGCCACACACCTGTTCTCTGAGAGCGCGAAACAGGTCACCCTCCAGAGCGGTCATCTTTTCTTCGGCGCCCAGAATCGCGGCCTCCCGCTCCTTGAGTTCCGGAGTCACGAAGCGCTCGGCGTTCACGAGCGTCTGTTTGCGGATATAATCCGGGGGCACGAGCGAAAGGTTAGGCTTTGTTACCTCGATGTAATAGCCGAATACCTTGTTGTAGCTCACCTTCAGCGAACTGATGCCCGTTCGCCGAATTTCCTTCTTCTGCAACTGGGCAATCCAGTCCTTACCATCCCGCACCAGGGTTCTCAGGGAGTCCAGCTCCGGGCTGTAGCCGTCTCGTATGATGTTGCCTTCGGTTATGGTCACCGGAGGAGCATCGACGAGCGCTCGTACTATAAGAGACGTTACATCTTCGACGGGGTCGAGCGATTGATATGCTGCTTGCATCAGGCGCGCAGACGTTTCCCGAAGCGTTTCTTTGAGCACAGGCATTCGGAGAAGCGAGTCCTTGAGCATCACCATATCCCGAGCGTTTGCGCCCGGCCCGCATATTCTTCCCACCAGGCGCTCGACGTCGTGAATTTCCTTGAGAACGTTCCGGATCCTTATTCGTAAGGCATTGGATTGTACCAACTCCGCAATAGCTTCCTGCCTCGCGAGTATGCGTTCCCTGTCCATAAGGGGATGTGTAATCCAGTTTCGAAGCCTCCGGGTGCCCATCGAAGTGATGGTCGCGTCCAGTATGCCCAGCAGCGAGCCTCTCTTGCTCTTGTCACGGAGCGTTCCCTGCAGCTCAAGGTTTCGTTGAGTATTGACGTCGAGTATCATATATTCGGAGCGGATGAAGGGCGCGGGTCTCTTGAGATGATGGAGCGAGGCCCGGCAGGTTTCCTTAAGGTAGTGGAGAACTGCTCCCGCCGCCGATGTCGCCAGGGGCATGTGGTCGAGACCAAGCCCGCTCAAGGAATGGAGACCGTAATGAGACGTTAGGAGCGTAGTGGCTTGGGAAAGCGAGAATATCCAGTCGTCCAATGGACGCAGCGGAATATTTGCGCAATTCCTGTTCAAAGACGCTTTGAGAGCAGAGTCCATCGCTGATGAGGAAAAAAGGAACTCCGACGGCCCGACTCTGAGCAGTTCCTCGACGAGCAGCTCATGCACATTGGAACCTTCCCGCTCCGTGGCCTGGAACTCGCCGGTCGAGATGTCCGCGAATGCGACCCCGATGCCTCGGTCAGATATGTGGGCAGCGGCCAGAAAATTACTCGCATTCTCGTCGAGCAGCTCTGGCTCGAGAATAGTGCCGGGCGTAATGACTCTGACCACCTCCCGCCTCACGATTCCCTTAGCAAGCTTTGGGTCTTCCACTTGCTCGCAAATCGCGACTGTCTTACCCGCGCGCAGCAGTTTTGCGATATATCCCTTTGCCGCATGATAGGGGACGCCGCACATGGGCACTCGATCTTCTTTCCGGGTGGAATCCCGCGAGGTGAGGGCAATCTCGAGGATTGCCGACGCCACTTTTGCATCCTCGAAGAACATCTCGTAGAAATCGCCCATGCGGAAGAAGAGGATCGAATTTCGATGCCTGTCCTTTATCCGGTTGTATTGCCGCAGCATCGGAGTCAGTTCATCCATCACAGGATATTTCCCTCACACATATGATACGCTCTGAGATGTTCCGAAGTCTGGAAAAAGTAGAAAACCGTTGAAATAACGCTTTCACCCTTGGGGCTCTTGTCCGGAAGAGTGTTGCGCCGCCTCGCCAACCAGCGTCCAGCCATCCAGCCGGCAGACGCGAATTTCAATCTCTCTTCCGATGTCTTCCTGTCCCCCGCAAAAGCGCGCCACCCTATGTCCTCTCGTGCGCCCAACCAGGAAACCGTGACGCTTCGCATCGTGAGACTCCGCAAGGACAGACTGTGTCGTATTCAGCAAGCTCTTGAGCCGTTCCAAACTGACTTCCTTCTGAAACTCAAGCAGAGCCCTGTGACGAGCGGCTATCGTGGACTTATCCACGCGATTGTCAAGTGAACCTGCCGCCGTCCCAGATCTGGACGAGTATTTGAATATGTACGCTCCGTCAAACCGCACTTTCTCGAGCATGAGACGGGTCTGTTCAAAATCCTCTTCCGTTTCGCCCGGGAAACCTACGATGATGTCCGTCGTCAGGCTGATGTGAGGTATCAGGTCGCGCAGTCTTTCGACGATGCGGAGATACTCTTCCGAAGAATATCCGCGGTTCATAAGTTCAAGGATGCGTGTGGAACCAGCCTGGACGGGAAGATGCACATGCTCGCACACTTTGGGCAAGTCCCGAATAGCCCGCATAAGGTCCGTCGAGATATCCTTGGGATGCGAGGTTGTGAAACGGATTCGCGTGATTCCCACAACTGCGTCGAGCTGCTCGAGGAGGCGCGCAAAGCTCGCGTCAACGTGAAGGTCTCGCCCATACGAATTTACATTCTGCCCAAGCAATGTGACTTCTACCACGCCGCCTTCCGCTAACGCACGCACTTCAGCGACCACTTCATCCGGGCGCCTGCTCCGCTGCGGTCCCCGGACATAGGGAACGACACAATACGAGCAGTAATTGTCACATCCGCGCATTACGGACACCCACGCACTGATTCGAGCGCGTCCCAGCGTGATGGGTGGTCGATGCTCCGGTGACGCACAAACGTCGGGGGTCGATACAACCGGACGCTCGCCGTTCTCGACGCGCCTGAGCAGGTCAGCTATGCCACCGAGCGCGTTGGTGCCGAACACGAGGTCCACGTGCGAGAACCGTTTTGTAAGCGCGGCCTTCTCCTTCTGTGCAACGCAGCCGCCCACGCCTACAATCAGCTCGGGCTTCTTCGCTTTCAACGCCTTTAACTGCGAGACCCTACCATACAGCCGCTGTTCGGCGTGCTCGCGGACGCAGCAAGTGTTAAACAGAATCACGTCAGCGGCCTCAAGGTGTTCCGTCAGTATGTATCCGGCGTCTTCCAAAAGCCCGCCTATCATCTCCGAGTCGTGCTGGTTCATCTGGCATCCGAACGTGATCACGTGAACGGACCTCTGCCTTGAACTCTCTTCACATGAGTGAATTGGATGATGGATGCTTGCCTCTGTTTTCATAGCATGATGATTTAGGTATCAGGGCTCATGAAGATATCCGACAATGGAATGGTAACTCCAGCCTGAAATCCCTGCAGGCGTGAGCTTGCTCACAGGGAGTTTCTCCTTATTTTCACGCCGCATATTCGAATAAATCGGAACCCACACAATTGTCGGACATTTCTTCGTGCGGTAATGAATCCTGCGGAGCAAAGCGAGCACAACGGGATGAACCGCCCCCTCTTAACAGATGCAGTGTAGCATACACGTATCGGCTATGGCAAGCTCGGCCAACGTCATGATTGCCATGGCCTCCGCTCGATATACCGCAGCCTTTGACTAAGCGAGCAGTTCGTGGTAAAATAGTTCTGCTCAAAGCACTTAGGAACGCATACGCCAAGTGCCATGGCAAGGGCATCACGCAGGGAGGGAAAAGATGAAGTGTCCCGTTCACAGCGATAAGGACGTCGTCGGATACTGCGTTGAGTGTGGCGCTTTCGGCTGTGACCGTTGCCTAAAAGCCATCGGAAAGGGCGAAAGCCTTTGCCAGAAATGCGTGAAGGCACGGGAAGCGGACGCACGGGGCGGAAAGGCCGGGATTGTTTCCAAACTGCTGGGCGACAGCAGAAAGAGACCCACCCCTCCCGGCGCGAGTGCCGCGAGCGGGCGTGCCCGGGTGGCACAGAAAACCGGAACCGGCCGAAAACTCGTTATTCACTATAGACAAGGAAAGGTCGTTAAGGGAGTTACCTACAAGCTTGACGTGAACTCGCTGGGTTTCTATCTGATACCGGTGGAGCCCACAGCCGAACAGGAAAGAATATATGTTCACTTCTCGGACCTGAAAGCCATATACTTTGTAAGGGATTTTGAAGGGAAGCTCGATTCCAGTGGAGCCATTCTGGAACGGTCAACGGAAGGACAGGAGACCAGGATCGCCTTCGATGACGGCGAAATCATAGAGGGCTGGACCATGCATCATTTTGACCCTTCGTGTCAGCGTTTTTTCATGGTTCCGAAAGAGAACAACGGGAACAACATCAGTATTCTTGTCGAGCGCTCCGCTCTGAAAGGTCTCGAAGTGGGCGAATTCAGGCAGGGCAGCTTTTCCGAAGAAACCGAACTGTCCGGCCTCCCGCAGGCGCAGACGAAGGGGCGCGCACCTCTGAGCCAGGGGGAATCAATGGGGGACCTCTATTTCTCGATGAAGAACTATGACGCGGCACTGGCCGAGTATGAGAAGGTAAAGAAGGACTATCCGCACGACAAACGCTTGGCATTAAAGATATCTGTCTGCAACTTTAATCGCGGGGTTAGCTTTATTAAATCGCGAAAATATCTCGAGGCCAAAGCAGAGTTTGAAAAGATCGCGGAAGACGACCCGATATACGGAAATGCCAAAAAGAAAATCCGGAAGATAGACAAGATTCTCAAGGAGGTTCAGAAAATGGGCACATAGCCGAAACCCGCAGAATCGCCCGATTGCGGCTGAAGGAACTCTGAAGGGAAGCGTTATGCATTCATTATATTTGAAGATTGAACTTGAATTCAGTCAAGTTTGTGCTATAATGATACGTTTTGTGGAATCTGCTTCATTCTATAAACCCAATTCATTCAGAGACATTATTCAAGCACTGATTGTTCGCAACTCCCCGGATGCGGAGGGAGCTTGTCGGGAGCACAAATGCGGTATGCAATTATTTGCGATGTTCACTCGAACCTTGAGGCGCTAGAAACAGTCCTCACAGAGGTCAAGAAACGCGAAGTCGAGAGAATATTTCACCTCGGTGACATCGTCGGTTACAACGCAAATCCGAATGAGTGCATAGAAGTATTCATGGCCGAGAACATAAGCTCGATCATGGGCAACCACGATGCCGCTTGCTGCGGCCTGGACGACCCCTTGTGGTTTAATTCGGCGGCAAAACAGGCCATCATTTGGACCCGCGATAAGCTGAACTCCAAGTGCCGGGAATATCTGCGTGGCCTGCCGGAGCAACTGGTATTGGAGGGCAGGATTCTGCTCGCTCACGGGTCTCCGGAGAGCCGTGACAACTATATCCTTGATTGGATGGATGCAATGCGCCAATTTGCAGTCATGGAAAAGACGTCCATGAATATCTGTTTTTACGGGCACAGCCATCTCCCCGCCCTGTTTGCTTTCCGTGGATTCAACCACGATCTCGCTCAACACGGCAAGCACACGCTTGACTGGAGCAATCGCTACCTTGTCAACTTTGGAGGAATGGGTCAGCCTCGCGACGGCGACCCGCGCACCTGCTTCGGGATTTTCGACTCCGACGAGATGACGGTCGAGTTCTTCAGGATTAAGTATGACGTGCTTAAGTGCGCCAGGAAGGTCGAGAAAGCCGGTCTCGACACCTATCTGGCCGAACGTTTGTTGGCCGGTGTTTGACGACCAGCGCACCGCTGAGTCATCGGATGTGAGCGAATCCAATGCGCAAAGCGAAAATCGCCCGCAAGACAACCGAGACCGATATAACGGTCGATCTTACTATTGACGGCAAAGGGACCTATGACATTCGAACCGGCGTCGCGTTCCTCGACCATATGCTTGCGCTCATGGCGAGACACGGTTTGATGGACCTCTCCCTTTCGGCGACGGGCGACCTTCAGGTTGATGCTCACCATACGGTCGAGGATGTCGGGCTGTGTCTGGGGAAAGCCTTCGGTGACGCGCTCGGCGGCAAGGAGGGGATTGCGCGTTACGGCTCGGCTCGCGTTCCCATGAACGAGGCGCTCGCGCATGTTGATGTGGACATTTCGTCTCGGCCATTCCTGGTGTTCAATGCCGACCTCCCGCGGGCAAAAGTGGGACAATTCGACGCTGAGCTCACGCGTGAGTTCCTGCATGCATTCGTGAATACCGCCCAAGTGACACTTCACGTTAACCTCCTGTACGGAGATAACGTACACCACTGCATCGAGGCGATATTCAAGGCACTTGGCCGCGCGCTCTCGCAGGCAGTCACACTCGACGACCGCATCGAAGGTGTAATGTCGACGAAGGGGAACCTGTAACGCGATGATAGCGATAGTGGACTATCAGATGGGCAACCTACGAAGCGTCCAAAAGGCGTTTGAACACATGGGCTTCGAGGCAGTCATCACGGACGCGCCCGAAGTCATGATGGACGCGGCCGGACTCGTGTTGCCGGGTGTCGGAGCCTTTGGGGATTGTTATCGCGAGCTCAACTCACGCGGACTTGTCAGCCCCTTGCTCGAATGGGTCGGTTCTGGTCGCCCTTTTCTAGGGATCTGTTTGGGCCTTCAAATTCTCTTCCGTTCGAGTGAAGAGAGCTCGGGAACCCCAGGGCTCAAGGTTATCCCGGGAGCCGTGAAGCGATTCACCAACGGTAGCCTCAAAGTTCCCCATATGGGATGGAACCAGGTCAGGCACCCAAAGGGCAGCGGGGGAGACCATGCTCTCGCAGAGTGTCCTCTCTTCGAGGGCATCCCAGACGGCGCCTATTTTTATTTCGTGCATTCCTACTATGTCGTGCCCGAGGAACCGGATGTGACATGTTGTGTGACGGACTACGGGGTCACGTTCACATCAGCCATCTGGAGGGACAACGTGTATGCCGTTCAGTTTCACCCCGAGAAGAGTCAGGACGCAGGCCTCAGGGTGATTGAAAACTTCGGGAGGCTGGCTCTGCGGGGCAGCCGGCACGTAGGTACGGGAGCTCGTGGCAAATGAATCAGCGAGCAATGACAAGAAGAAGACCTAAGATAAGCTTGCGGCTCAAGCTATTCATTGCGCTCGTTCTCGTCGGAGTCCCTCCTCTCATAGTGGGGCTGCTTGCGGCCTACTTCGAGGGGATCGACATTCATGAATACTATACGGGCACAAGATTCCAGAACCTCGCGCACTGGATGTCAGAGGAAATCAAGACGAATATCGCCATCCAGATAACCGCTGCCAGCGGTCTTGCGCTTACGCCGACCGTAATTGAGGCCGTCGAACAAGCGAACGCGTCATATAAGGGCAAAGAGGCGGATGCTATCAGCACGGAAATTTCGCGCATCGATGAAGAATGGCAAGCGGCGTCGAAAATCAATGATATGATCCGAGCCTATTTATCAAATCGGGTCTCTCAGTTCCTTCAAAGCATCATGAGGCTCAATATGAACTGGGCGAGCGAAATATTTGTGACCGATGAGCACGGCGCCATCGTCGGCGCGACGGGCAAGACCACGGATTTCTACCAGGCAGACGAGAACTGGTGGGTGGAGACATTCAATCAGGGCAATGGCCGCAATGTAGTAGAGGGCGTTGAGTTTGACCAGAGCGCCGGAATAGAATCGGTGACCGTGGCCGTGCCAATTCGCGACCCCGAGAGCAACGCAGTGATCGGCATATTGAAGATTGTGATCAAGGCGGATTACTTCTTCCGGGCGGTCAGCATTCTTCGCATGCAAGAGGAGATCGGATATGCAGGTCTGATGACTCCCGATGGCACACTACTCGCTTCATCGGCTCCGCTGCGACCAGCACGCATATCGGAGGCTTTCTGGCGGCCGATCCTCGACCGCGGTGACGGCTGGACCACCGTCGTTGATGAAACGGGCGAGAAGAGCGTGCTTGGGTTTGCCGTATTAGACACGAGCGACCTTGATGCGGAAGTGCGGCTGACGGGTGGAAAGTGGCACATCTTCTTCTATCGCAGCGTGCGGGAGGGCTATTCGCGCATATATGCCACTGCCTCGAGGGTCTTCTCGATCGGCTTCGGCCTGGTGCTCGTCCTCAGCCTTCTCGGTTTTTATGCCGCTAACTGGATAGTCATGCCGATACGGCTCCTTCGCGAAGAGGCTCAATACATCGCACAGGGCGACCTCGGGCGCCGAGTGGAGATACACACCAACGATGAGATCGAGCTGCTTGCCGAAGAAATAAACATCATGTCCCAAAAACTCAAAGAGACGCACGCCAATTTGGAGCAGAGAATAGACGAGCGCACCGCACAACTATCTGAGGCCAACAAGAAACTCGAAGCACAGAGGGAAGTGCTCCTCAAAGTGAACAAGCAGCTTATGAAGGCAAGCACGCTTAAATCGCAATTTCTCGCCGACATCTGCGACGGACTGAACAACCCGGTAGTAAATATCGTCCGGCTCGCAGAGGTATTGACGCAGCAGGATTCGGCCGAACTGAATGAGAGACAGAAGGACTACCTGAGCGATATACTCGCGAATGCAGTCCACCTTCGCCAACTCATAAACGAGGTCTTCACGCTTGCCAAGGCGACCTCCGGAAAGATCGAGCTTAACCTGTCGCAGTTCTCGGTCGCCAACACTCTCCATGAAGTACACGAGACGGTGAGAGCTCTCGCCTCGGAGAAAAACGTCAAATTCGATTTTGACCTCGACAGCTCCGTCGGGGAAATAGCTGCTGACATTAATCTCTTCAAACATGTCATCTTCAACTTGTACACCAATGCCATAAAATACAATAAAATGAATGGAACGGTTCATGTCACTGCCGCCCGCGTCGATGACTCGCTGGAGGTATCCGTGACTGATACCGGCGTCGGGATACGGCCAGAAGACCACGAAAGAGTCTTCCATGAGTTCGAACGAGTGGAAGACGCCCAGGAACCCTACTACGAAGGAGCAGGTATGGGACTGGCCCTCGCACGTCGCTTCGTAGAACTGCACGGCGGCAGAATCTGGGTCGAGAGCGAATACGGCAAGGGGAGCAAGTTCGTGTTCAGGATTCCGTTGAAACAGCGGGGATAACGATTCACAGCCATTCTTGAAGCCTGACCAACTCGAAGAATCCGTACAGATGCAAGAGTTTCGGCAGAGACTCCCCCTCGGTTTCATCCTTTCCTTCTCAACCATCCGCACATGGCTGCTCGTCCTGCTGTGTGCCGTTCTCGCCTCGAAGGGCGCTGTCTTCTTTTTCAGAGCCGCACGGGTTGTTTCCTACCCCTTCGAGTGGTCGACAATGGACGGGTATTTTGTGTACCATGGCCTGCGACTCCTGAAGGGACAGCCAATCTATTTCGGTTATGAATCCCTGTTGACACCCTTCGAGTACGTGCCCCTCTACCCGCTGGCTATCGGATTCCTGGCCCGGCTCTTTGGACCCGGTGTGTGGTACGAGAGGGTCTTCGGGCTTGTCTGCGCCGGAGTCGCAGCGTTGCTCATTTTTCAAGCTGTCTTCAGCGGGACCCGCAGCCGCATAGCTTCCCTCTGCGCCGCCCTGATGTTCTTTGCGCCTGCCTCGCTTTCAGTGTGGTTCCTTGTGAGGGGAATAGATATTTTTTCGGCTTGTCTGGCGCTCGGTGCGGTGTTGCTCGCCAACAGTGACAGCCGTGGATTCAGATGTCGATCGGTATGGGCCGTCGCTCTATTCGTGGTCGCCTTCTATGCAAAACAAACGACTATTTTTCCGGCGGCCGGCGCCCTGGCTTTTGTGATGTATCACAATCCGCGACGAGGCGTTGCAATGGCAGTTGGCTATGCGATATCAGTGGCACTGATTCTGGCGGTCCTTCAATATCTGAGCAACGGATGGTTCTTCGAAAACGCCTTCCTGACGACGGCGATGAATCCCTATCTCCCACGCGAACTGTTTCGCCTATTTGCGGCCTTTACGGGCGTACTCTTTTTCGCTTTTCCGGCAGCCCTTGTCCAGGCGCTCGTCGACATTCGGCGCGGGCCGACTATCTGGACGTTCTATTTCGTCGCGACTGCCATTTCGGCCCTGCTCGCGGGCAAGGTCGGCGCAGCGTTGAGCTACTTTATCCCGCTCTTCACCGCTGTCTGCATATACACGGGGCTCTGGCTGGGCAATGCCGAACTGTTCAAGGTGCGCGGGAGAACGTACATGGCGCTGTTGTTCTTGCTCGTGCTGCAGTCTTGTTTCTTTCTTCGTGAATTACTCCCCACGCCCACACAAGAGGACTACCTCGAGGCACGAGCGCTCGACAGTCACATCAAAGTCAATCCCGGCCCGGTGCTCCTCGAACGCATCGACAGTTTTGCCACCAGGAATGGCAGGAGTCTGAACGTGGAGGCTGTCCAACTTCCCATACTCGTCATGCGGCGCAAGTTCGACCCCGAGCTCTTGATTGGCCCTATTCAAGACCGGGAGTTTTCGGTCATCGTTTACAGTGGTGTGCACTTCGGAGGAATGCCGGCCCTGAAACAGGCGCTCTTTGAAAACTACCACGTAACTGACCGCATCGACCTTGGCCTTTTTTTTGGCAGGATGACGTTTCTCGTGCTCTCGCCCCGGTACCCCTCATAGAAAATGCTTGATTCTGGTATGAATTTTTGGTAAATTAATTCCAAAATATTATCAGTCATCACGTGAGCAAAAAGATATGAGTCAGAACGATAAAGAACAAGATCGCCAAAGCCGCGAATTCCTCGGCACAAGGAAACACATGAAGTACGGGCTCTCGTTCTTCAAGAAGGGTGAATACGAGCACGCTATCGGCGAATTTGAGCTCATACTCCAACATGACAGAGCCTATGTCCGCGCGTATAACAATCTTGGCTACATCTATCGCTCCCTCGGCGTCTATGACAAGGCGATCGAGATATGGACGGAAGGCCTCCGGATTGACCCGTCATATAGGAGACTTCAAAAGAACATCACGAGCCTTCAACGTTTCTTGAAGTCAAAGGAACGCAGGGGTGAATCAATGCCCATCGGCATTGAGGACTTCGAAATCGGCATCGAGTGGCTGTCGGAAAACGCCGAATTGCTCGAGATACGCGAGGGCAGCCTCTTTGATACCTATGTGATAGAAGACGACCAGAACACGTATGCCCTGAAGACGCCCAGGAAAGCGCTTCTTATGGACGAAACGGCGAAGAAGGTTTTTGTAGAAAGTTGCGGGAACTGGCTTCGCCTCGGCCAGCATGATCATATCGTTCATGCGCGCTCGATCGAATGGGTCTCCGGTCGGCCGTTTCTTGTCATGGAATACTCCGCTGATGGCTCTCTCCGCACGCTTCTCAGTACCATGTCCAAAGCCGGAGGACTTCCCATCGCACAGGCAGTTGAAATTGCCGTGCAAGTCTGTTTGGCTTTGTCCTACGTTCACGCGAGCCTCGGTATGGCTCATGGTGGCATCAGAGCAGAGAACGTGATGCTTTTCCGTCCGGCCGGGCAGGGTAGGGAAGGACGCGACGAAACGCGAACACTCCGTTTCCTTGCGAAGGTTAGTGACATCGGCGAGTGGGCAATGTTTCAGAATCCACAACTCTTCGGTAACGCCAGCGGAAACATCCCCCGATCGATGGACGACAAAGAATCCGTGCGTGCTCCCTCGGGATTCTTACCTGTTTCTCCTCAAGCAGCCGCGCCGGAGTTGCTCGAGTCAATCTCCACACCAAACACGAGAAGCGATGTCTATTCATTTGGAGTGCTCCTCTATGAAATGCTCACTGGAATGCTCCCCTTCTCCGGCGTGGACCCCTCGGAGTTGCTGAGGACGATGTCCGAACGTCCACCGGAACACCTGTCGGCCGTAAACCGACGCGTGCACCCCAGCATAGGAAGCATTTGCATGAAATGTTTGCAGCGGAATCCAGAAGCGCGACCCGGCGATTTCTTCGAAGTCGCAGATGCGCTTCTTACCTATCAAGAGAGGGCGGAGGCGGCTCTCTCAGATTTGAGTAGCCTGTGCAATACGTTTACAAGAATATCGCGATTCCAATTCAAAGATGGATCAAGGGGCACTTCGCTCATGATTGTCGGGGGCACGGAGTTTTCCTCCGAAGTCGGACAGATATGGGAGATATTGAAGCGCCGTGCGGATGCGGAGCGCGACGAGGCGCTTCGGAATCGCCTCGCGCACATCTCAGACGCGGTGCTTGTCCCCGGGCTCTCCGTCGACGACGTCTATCCCACAGGTGCAAGCATCCTGGACGGCTTGATGAGCAAACCCGCAGAAGCATATCGCAGGGACCTGAATGTCCTGCGAGGAAGCGATGGCGCCCGTGCAGGAGCCGCTGCGAGTTCTTCAGGCGGAGGACCTCCACAGTCAGAAGCTCACATGTCATCCGAACCGCCTGCGCAAACCGCTCGCGAAGAATCCGATATCTTTGGGCTCGGGCCCGCGGCGGAGTACTCCAGCCTTTTGAGAGCCGGCGATTCGCAAGGGGCGCTGAAACTCTTGTGTAGAGCGCTGCAATTTCGGAGTGAGGCGCTTTTGTTGGAAGCCCGGAATGCTCCTGAGCTTCTTCAAGCGCTAGGGCGCGTTGTTCGGTCGGAATCGCTTCAAATGTGGACCGCTTCCCTTTTTCAGGAGTTGCCCGCGATCTCCGCCTGTCCACCGCCAGAGGAATTTCTTCGACTCGGAACGGACACGGAAGACGAGATAGCAGCCATGGTCTGCGGGTTGCTTCTCATGCTCGGGGGCGAATACGCCGCGACGCTCGAGACGTTCAACATGATTCCGGACGAGCACTACCTTCCCGCGTTCGCAATATACGCATGGGCCCTGGCGCGGTTTCAATCCGCAGGCATGGAGAACATTCGGCTGAACAGCCTCAGAAATGCAGATGGCCTGCTGCGCGATGCAATAATCGCGGCAAAAAAATCCAGCAAGCGTACAACCGTTATCAACGCATCCAGCCCGCATGCCTCCCTATCCGACGCCATTTTCCTGCGGGCGCTCATACTCGAACAATTGGCCGAACATAAGAGCGCAATAGCCCACTTTCGCGCGTGGAAGGCAATGCCTCGGCCAGAATCCAGGCCGCCACGGAAGTCTCTACCATGGACGAATCTCGTACAGGGTAAGAGCATGTATGAGGTCGGGATGCCGAGCGAGGGATTCATCCGCTGGCAAAGAGTGCTCACGCAGGATTTGCGGGCGCCGTTCCTCGCCCTCTTGGAGCACGGTTGCGACAAACCAAGAGTGTTGCTCGCCAAGCATGTGCTCACGTGTTGCGAAGACGCCATCTCGCGCTTCGCCGACAATGCCGTGCTCTGGTGCCTGAAGGCAAAGTTGCTCCATTGTATGAACCGCCCGCATGAATCCCTCGAATGCACATCGCGCGCGCTTGCGCTTGAAGACGATTTCTATCCCGCTCACTTCGTCAGAATGGAGGCCCTCGTCTTGACGGGCAGATTCGAGGAAGCCCGCGACGCCCTCAAGACGTGCATCCTCCGCGAGCCGTATGAGCCTCTGTTCATGCTGCGCAACGCCGAGATTCTCTGCCAGACCGCGGAGCTCAAGAGAGCCATTGACGAACTTAAGAGAGCTATCGCCCACGGCCTCGACCTCTGTGAGCTTCGCCTGTGCATCGATGAAAAAAAACTTGCCGCTCTCGAAGAAAATGCGGAGTTCAATTCCATGCGAGAGCATTTGGAGCAGGCGTAGCGCGTAACGTCGCCTTGTTCTGTTCCGCGTCATTCCTCAGCACAATGCACGCTCGATATAGGGACCGAGCCCTATTTCTGCCTGCAATCGCCTGCGCGTTGCATGTCGTCTCAGGAATAGGGCTCTGTTCCTTCTCACCACCGACGCAATGCATGAATCTCGCCGGTGACTGCGCACTTGACACTTGACTTGCAAATGGAAGGATTGTATGCTATAAATATACTGAGATGGCAAGAGAAACTATCCCTGCCATGCTCGTGAAGATGCGACAATATTGAGCCAACAGTATTGGAAGGGGAGCCTTAGATTTTCGAGTAGATTGCAGGCCGCCTCGGCGCGGAAGCACGAAGCTTGGATGCGGGCACCCACTTGGACCGCAAGGTTCAACGAGTCAAGTCTCACGGCATTGTGGCGGGGATTTTTTTCGCCGGTAATAAGCTACCAGCGCCCGGGCCAAGTTTTGCGTCTTCTTTTCGTTTTCGAATCGCACTACCGTTCTTTCTTGCCGATTACATGCTCTCTACGGGAAAACGCAAGGGCGACTCCGAGTCGCCCCTCTGTTAGACAATCATATCTGTGGCACAACCTCTGGAACGCTGCCCCGGATTTACGGACCAAACCGCATTATCACCCCATCGCTTGCTGTGCCGTCAGGGGTTGCATAGACCTTGCCCCTTCGCTCCTGCCGAACATCATAGTTGAACACCGGTTTGCCGTCCGCGTCATCAAGTTCAGGTGTGCCCAGAGGCTCCAGGCCGCTTTCCTTGTCACCCGCATTGAATCTATACGTCCATCTCGTCTCGATGATGGTGTCACTGCTTGTCCTCAGGTTGGTATCTAAACCATTGTTTTCTCCCGAGCTCGGCTCGAAGAGAATCCTATTATTGTCGTCGTCCGTTGGGTCGCTTGCAAACGCGTCTTCTCCGACATCTTCTCCATTCTGCATGGTTAGATAATAGTTATGGAGTCCGTGGTCGCTTCCGTCAGGACCGACGCTGTAAATTACCCACCGATTGTAGTAGGGCGGGTGGTTTGTCTTGTAGTCATTGAGGCCTGCCGGGTGGCCTGCTGCGTAACCTCGAAAATCGGGCATTCCCTTCGCGGTGAGCTGGGGCACATAACCGGCATAATAATGATAGTAGGTCCTTTCACCAAGAATGTCTATCATGGCCTGTCTGTCCGGGTCGGTGAACATACCCAGACGGTCGTAATAGGTTCCGTCCAACCTTCCGTTGCCCCGTCCTGCGTCACCGGCAAGGTCTCTCAGAAGGATTCCCACGTCTTCGTTAGGGTCAAGCCGATAGTTGCCTTCAGTTCCATCAGGGTCAGGGCCGGGGTAGTCCGTGTTTACTATCCATTGTCCGCCACTCAATTCAAACGGCCCCTCACCATCCGAACCGATATCTTCGCTCGGGAAGAAGGCGCCGCCGAGCCAATCGTTCCCGATCGGTGGGTACGTATCCCATTCCGCATAATATGTTTCAACTGCCGTCTCTATGTGTGCGAGTTGTGCCTTGACGGCACCGACGTCCGCCTTCGCTCGCATCCTCGAGATTGCCGGAAGCGCGATAGCGGCAAGCAATCCAATGATGGCAATCACAGCGAGCAATTCGGTAAGCGTAAAGCCAGTGCGCGAGCTCTTGAATCGGGAAACCGACTCTCCCCTGCGTCTCATGTGGCAGCCTCCTTGAGATGTCCCACCAATTCTCTTCCTTCACCCGCTGTTCTTGAGACAAACAAAAAATCTTATCCTTTCCCCCGGATAAGATTCCTCTGAAGCTTTCCTTTTTCAACTTCTTCCACAAGGAATTGTACACCACAGTTTGGCCAGTGTCAAGCCATTTTTTCGTTGATTCGGCGCAAGTTCATCAGATATACTAATAAGAGAATTCTGGTATCTCTGCGCCTTTTAGGGATTTCCCTCGAAATGCATCACCACATGGATGAACTACTCAAGGATCTCAACGAGCCTCAGCGCCTGGCGGTTACCACAACGGAAGGGCCCGTTGTCGTCATTGCGGGCGCTGGCAGCGGAAAAACACGGGTAATAACGTACCGCGTCGCATATCTGGTCGGAGCGCGGCGGGTTGCGCCCCACAATATCCTGGCCGTTACCTTTACAAACAAGGCGGCAGAGGAGATGAGAGGGCGCATTTACAAGCTCTTGGGCACCGTGAAGCTGGAGTCGTGGATCGGCACGTTTCACGCCGCTTGCGCGCGCATTCTCAGGCGCGAAGCGGACTGCCTGGGTTACAATCGCGCCTTCAGCATATACGATGAATCCCATCAACTGTCGCTGGTAAAGCATTGCATGAAACACATCAGTCTCTCGGAGCGTGACCACAATCCAAACGCAATTCTTTCGCGCATAAGTCTGGCGAAGAACGAGATGATCACGCCCGAGGCATTCGCCTGCTCTGCCTCCGATTACTTTGACCAACAAGTCGCGCGGGTTTATACCTTGTACCAAAAGGGACTCCGCGAGAACAATGCCATGGATTTTGATGACCTGCTCGATAATGCTCTGCTCATCCTCAAGGAGCACCCCGAGCGCTCCGAGAAGTACCGCGAACTCTTCAAATACATCCTCGTGGACGAGTTTCAGGATACGAATCATGTCCAATACGAACTCGTGCGCGAACTCGCTAAGGAACATCACAACCTGTGCGTAGTTGGGGATGATGACCAGAGCATTTACAGTTGGCGCGGAGCAAACATTGAGAATCTCTTTAATTTCGAGAAGGATTTCCCGGAGGCGACGGCCGTCTTCCTCGAGGAAAATTACCGCTCAACCCAACTGATTCTCGATGCCGCCAACGCAGTCATAGAGAACAACGAACGGCGAAAACCAAAGAAGCTCTGGACAAGCAACAAACACGGCGAAAAGATCGTGTGGTACGGTGCATTCAACGAACATGATGAGGCACGATACATAATCCAGGAGATCGGCCGCCTGAAGGAGCTCCATCGCGAACTAAGGAACAGCGATTGTGCAATATTCTACCGAACGAATGCGCAGTCGCGCGTGATTGAGGACGAACTGCGCCGTGCAAACGTTCCTTATACCGTCGTCGGCAGCGTTCAATTTTATGACCGCAGAGAAATCAAGGATGTGATTGCGTACCTGCGGGTGATCGCAAATCCCAAAGACAGCGTGAGCCTGAGAAGAATAATCAACACGCCCCCTCGAGGAATAGGGAAGACGACCCTCGAAAGGGCAGACGAGTTCGCATCCACTATGAACGTGTCCTTGTTCGAGGCAGTCGGCCGAGCATCGGAGATACCATCGCTGCGAGCCGATGCACGTCAAAGTCTTCTTACGGTTCATGCGTATCTCTCGCATCTCGTCGAGAAGAAACAGGAAGTCCCGGCGACAGAGCTAGTTCGAGAAATTGTTGAAACAAGCGGTTACGCTCAGATGCTCGAGCAGGACCCCACGTTCGAAGCGCGCGCGCGCCTGGAAAACCTGGACGAATTACTTTCAGCCGCGGCCGAGTTCGAAGAAGCGGCCGGCGATTCGTCCCTCGATGCATTTCTCGAGAATGTGTCGCTCAAGACAGACATTGACGAATGGGACGAAACCCGGGACTTGATAACCCTCATGACCCTGCATACGGCCAAAGGACTGGAGTTTTCCGCCGTCTTTATCGCAGGCATGGAGGAAGACCTCTTTCCCCATGCAAACGCTCTTGCTTCCGAGAAAGGGCTGGAGGAAGAGCGACGCCTGTGCTATGTGGGTATAACAAGAGCCAAGAAGCGTGTTATACTTACCTCCGCAGATACGCGGATGACCAGAGGCATGAGAAACGCGCAGCAACCCTCACGATTTCTGGACGAGATTCCCGGGGAACTGCTTCAGTGCATCGACGGCACGCATGGCGAACGCGTGACTGACGATGATTACAGCCAGGAAATGCCCGCATACGAAGGCTCTGCGTTCCATATCGGGGACATCGTCGAGCATTCGGCATTCGGGCTCGGCAGAATAGGCGCCGTGGTCGGAAGCGGCGAGAAGCTCAAGGTTGCAGTGCGCTTCTTCCGGGACAATAAGCAAAGAGACATCATCGTCAAGTTCGCGGGTCTGAGAAAACGGTAACGGAGGCACGTGTTCCTATGTCGCTCGAAGAAATTCGCGAGAGAATCGATTCCATCGACAGCGAGATCATCCGTCTCCTGAACGAGCGGGCGAAGGCGGCGATCGATGTCGGGAAACTCAAGGAGCAGGCAAACACTCATATCTATGCGCCGGCTCGCGAGATACAGATCTTCGAGCAGATATGTTCCCGGAACACCGGGCCGTTGACGAATGAGGCGCTGAAATCCATTTACAAAGAGATTATATCGGCAAGTCGCAGCCTGGAGAAACCGCTCATCGTGAGTTATCTCGGGCCGCAGGCCACGTTCGCTCATCTCGCGGCCCTTCAGAAGTTCGGCAGTTCCACGAGCTACCTTCCGGCTCGAACCATATCCGACGTTTTCATCGACGTGCAGAAGGGACGGGCCAACTACGGCGTGGTTCCCATCGAGAACTCGACCGAGGGAAGCGTCAGCTACACGCTCGACATGTTCATGGAATCAGACTTGAAGATTTTCTCTGAAGTCATGCTCGAGGTTTCCCATAACCTCATGTCGAAAAGTCAGCTTACGGGAATAACCAAGATATATTCACACCCGCAGGCGCTTGCACAGTGTCGCCGATGGTTGGAGGCAAATGTTCCAGCGGCAGAACTGACCGCGACATCGAGCACCGCCCAGGCGGCCGAGTTGGCGGCGAAGGACGTTTCAGCGGGCGCGATTGCAAATGAGATTGCGGCCGAGATATACCACCTGAACTTGCTGGTCAGACGCATTGAAGACAGCCCGTATAACTACACCCGTTTCCTGGTCGTCGGTCACTCCATCGCGGAGAAGAGCGGGCGGGACAAGACGTCAGTCATGTTCTCCATCAGGCACAGGGCGGGAGCGCTTTCCGAGATTCTCAAGACATTTGCCAGCTACGAGATCAATCTCACGCGAATCGAGTCAAGGCCCTCACGTCAAAGAGCGTGGGAGTACGTGTTTTTTGTCGATCTGGAAGGACACACTGATGATCCACGCGTCGCTCAAGCGCTCCACGAAGCAACGGAACATTGCATCTTTTTGAAGACCCTCGGCTCCTATCCGAGTGGCGAATGAAAGCCGGCGGTCAAACATGACGACGGATCAGAAGGTCTACAGGATACTGGATGCCAACGCAAATCGCGCCCGCGAAGGGCTCAGGGTAGTCGAGGAGTATCTCCGGTTCATCTGCGACGATGCCACATTCACTGCGCGTTTGAAGGGACTGCGGCATCACATTACAGAGACTCTTACAAGACTGGATATGGACGAAAAGCTCATCGGGGCGCGTTCAAGCGATACCGACGTGGGCGCGTCTTCATCCTCCCGGTCCGAGGCAAATCGGTCTGACACCGCCCATATCATGACGGCCAATCTACGGCGGTCGCAGGAAGCGTTGCGTGTTCTGGAGGAGTATTCGAAACTAATTTCGCACCGAGCATCAGCCGAGTTCAAGGAGATGCGGTTCGACCTATATACGATCGAGAAGGATATCCGACTCGCCATGCCCGGCATGCACGGAGCAGGAGGAGAATAGGCTTTCTTATGCGACACGACGAGCCGGTTGCCATCATTGAAATACGGAACCTGACGAAGGTCTTTGGAGCCACGAAAGCCGTGGACGACCTGAGCCTTCACGTCGGCAGGGGGGAATTCTTTTGTTTTCTCGGGCCAAACGGCGCGGGAAAGACTACGACAATCAAGATGCTCACAGGCCTGCTCCGGCCCACTTCGGGCACCGCCCTGATCGCCGGACACGACATCATCGAGAACGCCGTCGAAGCCAAGCGCGAAATCGGATACATTCCCGACCATCCGTACCTGTACGAAAAGCTCTCGGGCCGAGAATTTATGCGGTTTGTGGCCGGGATATATCGCCTTGACGGCGCGCTGCTTGACCGGAAAATCGATGAACTGCTGGAGCTATTCGGGGTCAGAGAGTACGCCGACCAACTCACAGAAGACTACTCTCACGGGATGCGGCAAAAGCTTATCTTCAGCGCGACGTTCCTCCACTCGCCCCGAGTCGTGATCGTGGATGAGCCATGGGTTGGGCTCGACCCAAAGAGCATACGCTTTGTGAAGGATTACCTGAAATCAAGAACAAAAGAGGGCGTCACCATATTCATGTCCACTCATACCCTCAGCATCGCCGAGGAAATTGCGGACAGAATAGGGATAATTCACAAAGGAAAGCTCATCGCCCAGGGAACAGTCGACAAAATCAAGGCGAGCACGGTACGCAACCTCGAAGACGTCTTCCTTGAGCTGACCGCCGAATCGCCGGAAGTGCCTCAGTAGAGTTTTACAAGCCTCCACAATATGATATAATCTTGCGACAGCGATGGCGACATTCAGACCAAGAATAGCGCTTCCGGCGCTCGTAATCATTGCAGCGCTCACGGCGAGTTTCTCTGACCCAGCCATGATGAAGGACTTGGACGTGCTGAAGAG
This sequence comes from Candidatus Abyssobacteria bacterium SURF_17, assembly GCA_003598055.1. Classification (GTDB taxonomy): domain Bacteria; phylum Abyssobacteria; class SURF-5; order SURF-5; family SURF-5; genus SURF-17. Next base: position 60,753 of record QZKI01000065.1, read on the forward strand.
AGCGCTTGCGAAATCGCTTGGGGAAAGGAGCAATACGGGTGCGAACCGAATAGCGGCCGTTCGCAAGTCCGAAGACCACGGGAGGGACACTCTCTTGGTAGTCCTTAACGCCAACAGCAGCCCAACCACCGCCGGTCTGCGACATGGAATTCTCGACGACACCGCCACGGTACTGGAAGTCGCGAAGAGCTGGGGATGGCCAGACAAAGTTGACCAGGTAATAGTCACGGAGCATTTTCCTCTCAAGGGGAAAGACGCTCCGCGAGATCCTCAGCCTATTTTTGTCGGAGCCATATCTTCTTCCAAGGTCCGCGAGGTTGATTGGGGAACCATAGATCGGAGAAAAATCCCCGAAATGCTCGATGGCCTGAGTTGGCATGGCTCGCTCGAATAGAACGGGAATCCCCGACCAGAGGCTTCGTGTGTGTGAAGGAACCCATGAAAGGAAGAGAAACATGAAATCGACACGAACAACCAATGTCCTGCTCGTACTCGTCATCCTTGCGTTGCTGGCCAATGTCTTGGTTCCCATGCTCCAGACAAGAGAGGCTGAAGCCGTGGGGCAAGACGCTGCGTCGCCGTCCCAGGTGGCCGCTACGGCTCAAAACGTCGCCCTTGAAAAAGTCGGCCGGGTAGTAGCGGACGGTCTCGCGCAAATCGCGCAATCAAACCAGCAGATAGCGAATGCAATTCTGGAGCATTCCCGAACCAATGAGCACATCGCAGATGCGCTTGTAAAGGTAGCCATCGAAATGAGGTCCCAGCGGGGCAGCTCATTCGGCGAGTGAGCGCTCGTGCCGAATGCCACCGCGTTTGTGAGACGAAATGTGTTCCCTGCCCTCGCGCCGTCAATCGGCGCAGGGCGCCCGCAAACAGCGTGATCGAGCTTATGGAGTGACTCCTTATGGGAAAATTCGGCTATCTGCTTGGCGCAGTCTCGTTGATCGCAATTTGCGGTTGCGGTTCTTTGTCGAGTGTTAAAACGCCTCAGCTTTCGAGCGTGAACATCCTGAAATCCTCAGAGAACCAGCGGGTGTATCATGCCGATTACGATACCACGTTTCGAACTGCCGTGGATGTGCTCAGGCAGATCGATGATACGAGCGCAAAGCTCGTGAAGTATGGTTCAGGTCTCATTGTGTTCCAAAAACCTGATGCCACAGGCACTATTACCGCCCATATCAAGAAAGTCGACGAGACAAACACTCAGGTGGAGCTGTCTGCGGAAAACAAGAGGAAGTACTGGATTGACAGCGCTGATGTGCAAACACGCGACGCCTTCTTCACTGAGATGGACAAACGAATGGCCGCAACGCCCGCTGAGCCCCCAAAAAGGGCGGCCGACAATAGCGCGCAAGTCGTTCCCACGGAAACCTCGAACGCCCCCGGAGAATCAGAGGGGAAGGACAAGTCCATTCTCCTCGCAAAGCTTCGGCAGAAGCTTCAGCCCGAGGACAATGCCCTTTTTCTTGATCAACTCTCCTATGATGACCTGGCGTTCCTTGACCGAAGACTGCAAGAAATCGAAGCGACCGACGCAGAAAGAAAAAATCTCGCCGGCAGATGCGCTGCGTGCTATATCGACCTTGGCCGAGTGTACCATGACTCCGGGCAGTATGCACGCGCGGCTGAGGCGCTTAAGGAAGCTCTTGCAGTTGACCCCGAAAATGCTGTCGCCCACTGCAATCTCGGGGAAATTTACAAGCATCTGCACCTGTACGACGACGCTCTCCGAGAGCTCAAACTGGCGGAGAGACTTAATCCGAACCTGCCCGATACCTACATCAACATGGGCATCATCTACGACGATTACGTGGTGGACGATCAAAAGGCGCTCCAATACTACAGAAAATACTTGGAGCTGGGAGGTACCGACAAGCAAGTGCTCGAGTGGATCAGCGTGCTTGAGAAGGATTCCTGAAGGCAGCCGAGACGTTGAAGGACTGTTCTCTAACTGTGTGGAGGCGTGTTCCTGCAGGTGCTCTGGCGGTACCTCAGGACCATCTCCATAGAAAAATCATTCAGTATCTCAGATTCCGGTACCGTCTCATTGAGACCAATTGTCGAGCCTCTCATCGAAGCCAACAAGTCTTTGTCTCAAAACTGCGGAAAGAGGCACATCCCTTGCGCGCAAGAGTCCACTTCGCATCCTGTTGGGACCTGCAAGGGTGAATCCGCAAACATTCGTTCGCCGCGTGGATGAGTTCTCTTACGGTTCATCATGTCACACGTTGCCGACGCGTGACATAATGGGACATGAAACGGCAGGGTAGGGGAGTGGAAAACGGAGGTGGAGAGATGGCGGTCGCACGAGTAACGGAAATCATTGCTTCATCACCAAAGGGTTTCGAGACGGCGATAACCGAGGGCCTCAAGCGCGCAAACAAGACGCTGCGCGGTCTCACCGGCATCGAGGTCGTGGCAATGAAGGCAAAGGTCGAGAACGGAAAGATTACAGAATATCGCGTGCAGATGAACATTACGTTCATCCTCGAAGATTAGTCAGGCAGGCGGAAGGAAGGCGGCGAACCGGATGGACAACAACCGCTCCCCTATCGCTCTCGCCGTCTCCGAAGCACAATCGTTCACGCAGTATGAATGAACTGGTAAACAAGCAGGACCAGCAGAACGATCGAAACCGCTGCAAAACCGAACGAATAGACTAACGGAAACGCGAGGAATCCGTACTCGACAAGCACAAAGTAGTTCGCAAAGGAGAGTGCTATCCCCAGCGTCAGAATCAGACATGCCTGAAATCGGCGTCGGAGCAACAGATAAACCAACAACCCGACGACAATAACCAATTCAGGATGGCCCATTCCGTAGCTGTAGCCTGCCGACAGATACCGAGAACCATTTTCCAAGAGCGTCCAACCCATAGGAGACCTCCTTCAGAAATCGCCTGCACCCTGAGTCGAACACTTGGTGAGCATAACTTGTGCCAATACGGCAGATTCCCTCCATCGGTGTAACCTCTTATAGATTAATAGGTTATGAAATGAAGAGTTCGGTGGGCGGGAATTGAATGTCGCTCGATCGGGAACGGAAAATTACAAAATTGTTTTCAAGCCACAGAATGCGTATCTCGACAACAAATTGCCGACATTCCAACAGACGGCACTTTTGCCTCACGAAGTTCAACTGAACAGTTTCTTCGCCAGTAATGCAACACGTCTGCCGAGCGCTTCACATTGAGCTTTCACCCGGTCATCCGGAGCGTCGATTGAAACAGGGCCGTAGTGGTCACCTTCCGCAGTTCCTTCAACAATCATTCCGTGAATCAGCATTGCATGCAAGATGTCCAGAATTGTGGTCTCGTTTCCTCCACCGATATTGGCCGAAGACGAGAAAGCCCCTCCCACTTTTCCTGCAAGCTTACCGTGATGGGCAACGCTGAAATCGAAGAAGTCTTTCATTTTACCCGCCATGCCGCCATAATACGTCGGAGATCCCGCAATGATGGCATCGCACGCGAGCATTTCGTCCGGCTTGGTTTCCTCAACGTCCTTCAATATAACCTTTGCGCCTTCTTTTTCGGCAGCCTCGGCAACAATCTCGGCCATCGCCTTCGTATTGCCAGTCCGCGTGAAATAGACAACGAGTACCTTGGCCATCTTAGCCCTCCTTTAAGCATGAAAAACGCGACCTTAATATTTTGTCATATTGGCAGCCGAATTCAAAGCGAATCAGACTCGCGTTATGATGAGGAAGACTTGCTCATCTAAAAGACGACGATATCGGCTGCAATTTCACCATATCCATCCAATGCCTTGCGCAGCGCTCCTTCGGAAATGTTCAACTCCTTGAGAATGTTATCAACTCTCTTATTAGAATTCATGTCCTCTGACAGTTCAGCAGTATTTATCTTCGAGAAAATATCGGCCAGGAACACGACCCTACTCAAACCCTTCGGCCCTAGCTCGACCTCGGGCACATGATGATAGCGAATGGCGTTTGCCAGGGGTGACGGCAGAAGCCAGTGATCAGCAAGGAGGTAGCCGATTTCTGCGTGATTGATGCCTATCGTCTTCTCCTCTGCTTCAATACGCGTCTCGGAGTCTGCGGACGCCAACTGTATCTTTCTATCCCGTAAGCTCATTGCAAGCACAACCTTGCCCACATCGTGCAGAAGTCCGGCTACAAAGGCTGTTTCCATCGCATGATCGTCGAGGTTGGCTGAGAGTAGCCGGGAGAGCGTGGCGCAACTGAAAGAGTGGTTCCAGTATGCCTTGAAATCGAATTGTGTCTGACCGACTGATAAGCGGTCAAAGACTGCGACCGACATCGCGAGGGCCTGTGTTTCTTTGAAACCAAGCAATGTAATGGCGTGTTTGATGTCGGAAATTTTCCGCGAAAACCCGAAGGCGGGCGAATTCGCCAACCGCAATATCTTGGATGACAGTGCGCCGTCGGCGGAAATGACTTTTGCCAAATCTGCCGACGACGATTTCGGGTCGTTTACAATGGCGGAGATGGTGCTCACAATAGCCGGCAGTGTCGGGAGTTCTTCGATTTCCTGGACAAGTCTTGCCACTCGCTGCAACTTCAAGGACACATCGAGGGCCGACATCACAGTCTCCACAGGCGATCCTGCTCCGATTTCCTGCGGTTCTCGATAATACCGGTCAAGCGCCCGATAAACCGCCCTCCGGGGACAAAGCACGGGCTTAATCTTCAGGCCAGTGACCGCCTCCAGCTTTTCCCGACCCGCCTTATCTATCGGACATACCATGGCTACCGTCAGAAGATTGCGGAGCCTGCCAATCGGAACGATCTCGAGTTGGAGCGCCAATTCCTTCGGAACGAGCCCGAGAACCTCCGAGGGAATCTCGCATCGCGCCAGCTCGACGCTCGCCATCCCCGGCATCGACGTGAGAAACTCAAGGAAAGCCTCTTCGGTCAGGTAGCCAAGGTCCATCAGGATGTTGCAGATTCGGTCACGTTTCTTCTTCTTCTTTTGAACTTCCAGCGCGTATTCCACTTGCTGTACGGTCACATAACCGCCCTCGACCAGAAGTTCACCAATCATCCTCTTCATTTGCGTTTGCCTCAATCAATTGATTCCATAAAAACCTTTCCCGCGGTTAGGCTAGCACACTTGAGACAGATTGTCAAATATATTATGAGTGTCTTCTCGGGCGAGTGGTGTGGGAAATCACCGGTATCAATCAGTTGTTCCATTTGACAACAGAGATGGCTTCTGATACCATAGCGACGAATCAGTCTGCGTGTGTCTTAGGCTTAAGAGCTTATCTATCTGTGGCTTACATAATCTTGGGGAGTCGCCAAGCGGAAAGGCATCGGCCTTTGGAGCCGACATGCGCAGGTTCGAATCCTGCCTCCCCAGCCGAGGCGCATAAGGAATTTCTCAACATCATAGTAACGCGAGAGCAGGTTCACAAATGAACATGTCTCCGGGCAAGAGGATATCGCAATGGTGAAAAAAGAGGAGCGTCCTTTTGTCTGCGCCATTCTTGCGGCGGGACAGGGCACTCGGATGAAATCGGACACACCAAAGGTCTTGCACAAGGTTTGCGGCAGACCGATGATAGATTACATTGTGAGGACAGCTCGCAACTTGAAGCCGGCCCGCACCTACCTTATCGTGGGTTTCAAAGAAGAACTCGTCCGGCAATTCTTCGGCAAGAGTGTTCACTACATCACGCAGAGCCAGCAACTCGGGACCGGCCACGCCGTGCTTCAGGCGCGTGACAGGCTCTTTGGCTACGATGGAGACGTACTCGTCCTATATGGAGATGTTCCCCTGATCACAGAGCAGACCCTGCTGGCGCTGCTTAAAAAACACCGAGAAACCGCCGCGGATGCCACGCTGGTGACAGCACGTGTCTCGGACCCGACAGGGTTCGGCCGGATCATCAGGAATCGTTCCGGCAAACTCTCGAGAATTGTCGAGGAAAAGGATGCGACGGCGGCGCAGAAACGAATACGGGACATCAATCCGGGCATTTATTGCTTCAAGGCTCCATGCCTGCTCGATGCGCTGTCAAAGATAAGCACCGGGAACAAACAGCAAGAGTATTACCTCACCGACGTCATCGAGATTCTGGCGAAAGAGCACAAGAGGCTTGAGACAATATCAACCGACGACGAAATCGAGATCATGCAGGTGAACACTCGGAAGCATCTCGCTCAGGCAAACAGAATCCTGCATGATCGTGTGCTCGAAAGGCTGATGAACGATGGAGTCACCATTATTGACGCGCGCAGCACCTTCATTTCGGAAACTGTGAAGGTGGAACGGGACGTCACTATTTACCCGTTCACCTATATCGAGGGATACACCCGGATCGGAGAGGGAACCGTCATAGGCCCGCAGACATACATCACCGACAGCGAAATCGGCCGAGGTGTTGTTGTCGTCATGTCGTATCTATCCTCGTGTATCGTTCGCGACAAAAGTCGAATCGGCCCGTACACGCATCTGCGTCCCGAAACCATCATCGGTGAGGGTGTGCACATTGGGAACTTTGTGGAGGTCAAGAAGTCGCTGATCGAGGATGATTCAAAGGCCAATCATCTGAGCTACATCGGAGATGCGAAGATAGGCAAGGGAGTGAACATAGGAGCCGGCACCATCACGGCAAACTACGACGGAGAGAGGAAAAGTGAAACCGTCATAGAGGACGGTGCGTCAATCGGCAGTGGCACCGTATTGATCGCACCCGTGCGCGTCGGAAAGAAGGCGGTGACAGGTGCGGGCGCCATTGTTCCGAAACGCCACGACATTCCTCCATATTCCGTATTTGTGGGAATGCCGGCGCATGAACTGAAAAAGGGCGAGTAGAGAAAGTCTTATCGCCCGCTCGAAAAGGGAGAAATTATTCATGGAGATTGTGGATCTTAAGGCGAATGTGCGCACAGTGACGGGCAAGAAGGGCGCACGGCAATGCAGACAAAACGGGCTGCTTCCGGGTGTGCTCTATGGCAGAGGTGACACGACGACTTCCTTGACCGTCAATCCAAAAGAACTTGACCGGGTGCTGCACACACACGCGGGCAGCAACGTAATCATTCGGCTCACGCTTGAGGAGAAGGGCGGTGACCCAACGACTGTGGTCGTCAAGGAACTTCAGGTTGATAGCCTCAAAGGAACGATGCGCCACGTGGATTTCTGCCATATATCGCTTGATAAGAAAATCCGAACTACGGTGCCCTTCCGGATCGTCGGCGAGTCGCCGGGCGTAAAACTGGGAGGCATCCTGGAGCATACTCTGTGGGAACTCGAAATCGAGAGTCTTCCATTGGAGGTTCCCGATTATATCGAGGTTGACGTAAGCGGTCTCAATATGGGCGACTCGCTGTCGGTCGCCGACCTGAGACTCCCCGAAGCAATTAAGGTGCTCACCGAACAGGATGTCGCCGTCGTCTCGATTGCCGCGCCGCGAGTCGAGGCTGAAGTCGAAGCAGCGCCCGCGCCTGAAGCGGAGGTCGGCGAGCCGGAAGTGATAACTGCCAAAGCCGAGAAGAAGGGTGAAGGCGCCGAAGAAAAGGAAGAGCCAAAGGCAGCGAGGAAGGAAGAGCCAAAGGCAGCAAAAGAAGAGAAGAAGCCAGCGGAGAAACGGAAGTCCAAAGAGTGAAGATCATTGTCGGGCTTGGAAATCCAGGGCGACAATATGCGCGTACCAGACACAATGTCGGCTTCATGGTCGTGGACAAGCTTGCCGCGAACCATGGGTTGACTTTTTCGCGGCGCAAGTTCAACGCAAAGGTGGCTTCAGGCAAAGTAGCGCGTGCGGATGTCATTCTGGTCAAGCCTCAGACTTTTATGAACTTGAGCGGCGATGCAGTTGGGCCGCTTGTTCGTTTTTACCAACTGCCGTCCTCAGCACTCCTGACGGTTTTTGACGACATCGACATTCCATTCGGCAGTATACGTCTTCGCCCATCAGGAAGTTCGGGAGGTCACAAGGGAATGAAATCAATAATCGCTACCCTTGGCACTGACAAGTTTCCACGACTTCGTGTGGGCATCCGCGGGAGTACGGCCACAGGCGACTTGAGCGAATATGTCCTCAAGCCGTTTACGAGCGAGGAGAGAACGCATCTCGACGACATCGTGCAACGAGCCTGTGAATGCGTCGAGACGGTGCTGACGGGTCCGTTTGACAAAGCGATGAGCCAATTCAATTGAGGTGGGGAACATGAAGAAGTCTCCGGCGAAAAAGGGGAATCAGAGAAGCCGTGTAATGGTTGAGGGGGTGGCGAAAGGCCCCCACAGGTCGCTTTTCAAGGCGATGGGCTTCACCGACAAGGAACTCTCTGCGCCCCTCGTTGGGATCGCCTGCGCTTTTAACGAAATCATTCCCGGACATATCCATCTCGACAAGATTGCTCAGGCGGTGAAAGACGGCGTCCGCATGGCCGGGGCGACACCGTTCATGTTCGCTACTATAGGCGTGTGTGACGGCATCGCGATGAACCATGAAGGCATGAAATACTCGCTCGGGAGCCGCGAGCTTGTCGCCGACTCGGTCGAAATCATGGCGCGCGCGCATCCGTTCGACGGGCTTGTTCTTGTGCCTAACTGCGACAAGATTGTTCCCGGCATGGTGATGGCCGCCGCCAGACTCAATATTCCGAGCATTATCTGCAGTGGCGGCCCGATGCTCGCCGGCAGGCTCGAGGGAAAAGCGATTGACTTGAACACGTTGTTCGCAAGCATCCCGAGGGCAGTCAGCGGAGAGATTGGGGAGTTCGTCTGGAAGGAAATGGAGAACTGCGCATGCCCCGGCGCGGGCGCATGCTCTGGCATGTTCACGGCGAATACTATGAACTGTCTCTGCGAGGCGCTGGGGATTGCACTGCCTGGCAACGGAACAATACCGGCGGTATTCGCTGAACGCTATAGGCTAGCAAAGGAGGCGGGCATTGCGGCCGTAAACCTTATCAAGCGCGGCATTCGCCCGCGGGACATCATGACCAGGGAAGCTCTCGTAAACGCGATTGCTCTCGACATGGCCTTTGGTGGCTCCTCGAACTCGGCGCTCCATCTACCGGCAATCGCACATGAGGTCGGTATCGAGCTTCCGCTTCGCGTGTTCAATAAGATATCCGAGAGGACTCCGCACATCTGCAACATGGTGCCAGGCGGTCCGCACCATCTCGAGGACCTTTACTACGCCGGCGGTGTTCAGGCAATTCTCAAGGAACTTCTCGGCGGAGGTCTCATCAACGGCAAAACACTGACGGTCGCGGGGAAAAGTCTTGCCGCTTCCATCCGGTCAGCCGCTATTAAGGACGCTACGGTAATCAGGCCGCTGAACGACCCATACCATCAGACCGGCGGACTGGCCGCCCTGTTCGGCAATCTGGCGCCCGAGGGCTCTATCGTGAAACAATCGGCAGTGGCTCCCGAAATGTTGAAACACAGCGGTCCGGCGCGAATCTTTGAGAGCGAGGGCGAGGCGGCGGACGCAATAATCTCGCGAAAGGTCCGCACGGGTGAAGTCATCGTGATTCGCTATGAAGGTCCCAAGGGAGGCCCCGGCATGCAAGAAATGCTCACGCCGACAGCCGCGATAAAAGGGATAGGCATGGACAAGGATGTAGCGCTCATAACGGACGGGCGCTTCTCCGGAGCGACAACGGGCGCTTCGATAGGGCATGTTTCACCCGAGGCTATGGCGGGCGGGCCGATTGCGGTGCTTCGCAACGGCGACATCATCGAGATTGACATCCCGGCCAAAAAGCTCAATGTCCGTTTAACGAAAACCGAGATACGGAAACGATTGAAGGACTGGCGTCCTCCAAAGCCGAAAATATCCACCGGCTATCTGGCTCGCTATTCGAGACTCGTCACCTCGGGCAGCACCGGGGCCGTCTTCGAGGATTGATAACAGAAAGGGGCTGAACCTTTTCCCATGGCAATGATGTCAGGTGCACAGATTTTCGTTGAGTCACTTCTGAAAGAAAAAGTCGAAGTCATCTTCGGTATTCCCGGGGGAGTGGTTATACCCGTGTATGACGCCCTATTCGATTCACCCCTCCGGATAATACTCACTCGCCATGAACAAGGCGCGTCCCACGCAGCCGACGGGTACGCTCGCGCGACCGGCAGGGTAGGAGTGTGCCTTGTCACATCGGGCCCGGGCGCGTGCAACACAGTCACCGGCATGGCAACCGCAAATATGGACTCGATTCCCATAGTCGTTTTTACGGGACAAGTGCCCACTCCCATGATTGGAAACGACGCTTTCCAGGAAGCGGACATCGTGGGGATCAGTCGGCCTGTCACAAAGCACAACTTTCTTGTGCGAGATGTCAAAGACCTTGCGAGGACAGTGAAGGAAGCTTTCCATATAGCTTCCACGGGCAGACCGGGGCCCGTGCTTGTAGATTTGCCAAAGGACGTTACAACTGCCGAAACGGAGTTCCACTATCCTTCAACGATCGATATCAGAGGATACAAGCCCGTCGTCGAAGGGAACATGAAGCAGATAAAGCGCGCCGCGGAACTCATTAATGCATCCCGGAAAGCGGTCATATATGCGGGTGGAGGCGTGATACTTTCCGGTGCAAGCAAGGAACTGATTCAGCTTGCGCATAAGACGGGTATCCCGGTAACCACAAGCATGCTCGCCCTCGGAGCTTTCCCGGCTAATGACAAACTGTTTCTCGGAATGCCGGGCATGCATGGCACCCGTACCGCCAACTACGCGCTGACGGAATGCGACCTGATTGTCGCCGTCGGAACGCGCTTTGATGACCGCGTGACAGGAAACATCAAGGAATTCGCCGTGCACGCGCAGGTCATCCATATAGATATTGACCCCACGACCATCAGCAAGAGTGTGCGAGTGCATGTCCCGATTGTGGGGGATGCCGCAAAAACCTTGACGAAGCTCATTCCACTCGTCAAACGAACTGACAACAAGGAATGGCTGAAGCAGGTCGATGAGTGGAAGGAAAAGTACCCGCTTGCCTACAAGGATAGCGATTCGGAAATCAAGCCGCAGTATGTCGTTCAACAGATTTACGAAGTCACCCAAGGTGATGCAATCATAACGACTGAGGTTGGCCAAAATCAGATGTGGGCGGCGCAGTACTATAAGTTCAACGCGCCGCGCACGTTCCTCTCTTCCGGAGGTCTGGGGACGATGGGATACGGTCTGCCGGCAGCCATTGGAGCCCAAATAGGCAGGCCCGACAAAGTGGTATTCGACATTGCGGGCGACGGCAGCATCCAGATGAACATCCAGGAGCTCGCAACGGCGGTCCATAACAAGCTGCCCGTCAACATAGCCATACTCAATAACCATTTCCTCGGGATGGTAAGACAGTGGCAGGAACTATTTCATGGCAAACGATATTCGTCCTCCTGCCTGATTGATAACCCTGACTTCGTGAAAGTCGCCGAGGCATACGGAGCAAAAGGGATACGTGTGACGGAGAAAAAAGACGTCCGACCAGCCATTGAGGAAGCGGCGAAATCACCCCATACATGGGTCCTGGATTTTGAGGTCACACGCGAAGAGAACGTTTATCCAATGGTTCCTTCGGGCAAAGCGATTCGAGAGATGATCGGGGGACTCGCATGAAACACACGATCTCGGTTCTGGTGGAAAACCAGTTCGGTGTGCTGGCCCGTATTTCCGGGCTGTTCAGCGGGCGAGGCTTCAACATCGACAGCCTTTCCGTCGGTGAAACTGAAGACACGACGATCTCGCGCATTACGCTCGTCGTCACGGGCGACGATGCGATAATCGAACAGATCATGAAACAGCTCAATAAGCTTGTGGATGTCATCAAGGTCAACGACCTGACTGAAGACGAGTTCATCGACAGAGAGCTCGCTCTCATCAAGGTTAAGTCCGACGGCAAGACGCGGTCCGAAATCATGCAGATAGCCGATATCTTCAGGGGGAAGATTGTGGACGTCGCGCCTCGCTCGCTCACCGTCGAAGTGACAGGAACGGAGGATAAGGTCCAAGGAATGTTGGAACTCTTGCGCGATTTCGGGATAAAGGAAGTCGTGCGGAGCGGCAAGATAGCTATCTCACGCGACACAAAAGCGTCGCCGCCTCGGCAGAAAGGCACATAGAGGCTGACTGCCGCGAGACATATTTTGCAAAATGCGCATCCAAATGATAGAATAATAAGAATTAATGCGGAGCCAAACGGCTGGTCAAGCTATGCAGCCTATTAGAATAATCGTCTTATGCCATCAACTATTGCGGAGAAAATACTGGCGTATCACGCCGGTGCGGAGGAAGTGTCGCCCGGCGAGCTGATCAACGCCTCCGTTGATTTCGCACTGGGCAATGACATCACCGCCCCCATTGCGATTGAAGCATTCAGACAGATAGGCGCAACCAAGGTCTTCAACCCTTCCAGAATCGCCCTCATCGCCGACCATTTCGTTCCCAACAAGGATATCGAAAGCGCGGAACAGGTGAAGCGCATGCGCACCTTCGCGCGCGAGTATCGCATCAAGCACTTTTATGAAACGGGCAAGATGGGAGTCGAGCACGCTCTTCTGCCCGAGATGGGTTTGGTTGTGCCGGGGGACCTTGTGATCGGAGCGGATTCGCATACGTGCACCTATGGTGCACTCGGCGCGTTCGCAACCGGCGTCGGCAGCACTGACTTTGCGGCGGCTATGGCTACTGGAGAAGTCTGGCTGAGGGTTCCGGAAAGCATCAAGTTCGTCTATCACGGGAAACCCTCAAAGTGGGTGTCGGGCAAAGACCTTATCTTGCATACTATTGGCCGCATCGGGGTAGATGGCGCACTATACCGCGCGATGGAGTTTTCCGGTGACACCCTTTCCTTCCTCTCCATGGCCGACAGATTGGCGATGTGCAACATGGCCGTCGAAGCAGGGGCAAAGGCCGGAATCATGGAGCCCGACCGGATAACGCTCGAATACGTCAAAGCGCGCGCCCAGAGAAAGTTCAAACGCTATGTAAGCGACCCTGAAGCACACTATCGCGAAGTGCTCAAGTTCGATGCCCGCAAGATAGGGCTTCAGGTGGCCTACCCTCCGCTCCCGTCGAACACGCGGCCGGTCGAGGAGGCAAGCGGCGTACCGATTGACCAGGTTGTCATCGGCTCGTGCACGAACGGTCGGATAGAAGATATGCGCGTAGCGGCGAAAATCCTCCGGCGGAACAAGGTCCATCGCAACATCCGGTGCCTCATCATACCTGCAACGCCAACCGTGTTCAAGCAGTGCAGCAAGGAAGGACTGATGGACACTTTCCTCGAAGCCGGAGCAGCAGTATGCACGCCGACGTGTGGCCCCTGCCTGGGCGGCCACATGGGGATACTGGCCGAGGGCGAACGTGCGTTGGCGACCACGAATCGGAATTTCGTCGGACGAATGGGGCATCCCAGGAGTGAAGTGTATCTGGCTGGTCCGGCAGTGGCGGCTGCAACCGCCATCAGGGGAAAGATAAGCAGCCCGGAACAGGTTCTCAGTAAACGTTCTCGCAAGAAATAATGGACAGAAACATGCCCTTACAAAGACTCCTTGATGTTCAGAAAGTGGACTTGAGAATCATGGACCTCGAGGCGCAGGCCTCATCAATCCCACGGCGGATTCACGAGTGGGACAGCTCGCTCAATGAACAGATGGAAGAGCTTGCCGAGCTGAAAAAGCAGGCCGAAATATACAAGAAGGAGCAGCGTGCCCTGGAACGTCAACTCGACCAAAAGCAGCAGGAATTGGCGAAATTCAACGCCCAACTCCCCCTGATAAGGACAAATCGCGAATACAAGGCAATTCTCCTCGAGGTCGATATAGTCGAAAAGGACATCTCACACCTGGAAGAGAAGATTCTGGCAAAGATGGATGAAGTCGAGAAGGTTGAAGAAAACGCGCGGTTAAAGGAAGCGGAACTGCGAGCGGCACAGAAGAAGATTAGTCAGGAAAAGGATAAGCTCAAACAAAGACAACGAGAATTGGAGGATTCCCTGAAGGGCACACGGAGTGAACGGAAGCTTTTCACTGCCGACCTTGACAGCTCTCTGCTGAACCAATATGACAGAATTCGAAATCGGAAGGGCGGACTTGCGCTCGCGAAGATTCAAGATGAGTCGTGCGGCGCGTGTCACATGGCGCTTCCGCCACAGGTCGTGAACGAAGCCATCGGAGGCAAGATAAAAACGTGTCCGAGTTGTTCTCGCCTTCTCTATTGGGATGAACATGAATAAGAGTCAAGGTCAATTCACCCTCACACACACCGTTTACCGGATTGATTCTGAATCGTCCGGATGAAGAGGACGGCGATCCTCCAATGGAGTAACCACACACTATCCCCATGAACTCTCTTGATTACCTCCTATCTTTTCAACGATTCGGCATCAAGCTCGGGCTGGACAACATCACACACTTGCTCGCCCGTCTCGGGAACCCTCATCACCACTTTCCAGCAGTACACATTACGGGAACCAATGGAAAGGGCTCCGTCGCCGCCTTTGTTTGCGCGGTCCTCATGAAGCTGGGGCTCAAAGTCGGCCGTTACATATCGCCGCATCTCGTTGACTTTTCTGAGCGAATAGTGATAAACGAAGTCCCCATACGTCCGGACGAAATAGACGAGCTTGTGACAGAGATTCGCCCAATCGTGCATGAGATGCAGCAAGACTCGAGGTTTGGCCACCCTACCTTCTTTGAGGCTGTGACGGCTATGGCATTTCAGCAATTCACACGCTGTGGCGTAGACCTCGCAGTGGTGGAAGTGGGCATGGGAGGCCGGTATGATTCCACGAACGTCGTGCGGTCTTGCCTTTCGGTCATCACCAACGTGGAGCTCGAACACCGTGAGTATCTCGGAGACACCCTCGAAAAGATTGCAGTCGAAAAGGCGGGCATCATAAAGCCCGGCGTCGACGTTGTTTCGGCCGCTGTTCAACCTGAGGTCAAACGAATCATCGACTCCAAAGCCGCCGAGTGTGGTTCCAAGGTCTATTACGCATCTGCGGATTTCCATTTCGACGCCCGCGCCGGCGTGTTTCCGCGACAGTGGCTGCAATTCGTGAGCCCGTGGACGCAACTGAAAGACGTAGAGATTAACCTCCCCGGCGGGTTCCAGGCGCAGAATGCCGCAGTCGCCTTGATGGGCCTCGACCTGTTGCAGCAAAGGGGGATCATTCCTCGTAATGAAACTGCTCTTCGCCGGGGAATGGCCGAGGCATATTGGCCGGCCCGCCTCGAAAAGCTCTCCGATTCGCCTTTCCTGCTCCTCGATGGCGCCCATAATCCAGCAGCCATGCGTTCACTGGTGGAAGCTGTCCGCCAGTTGTTCCCGGGACGCACAATTCTGCCGGTCCTGGGCATGCTCGCTGACAAAGATGCCCGCGAGTGCCTCCGAACACTGAGGACGCTGACCGACAGGATTATCGTGACACAGCCTGCATACGAACGCGCCATGCCTGCGGCGAGCCTCGCACGCCTGGCGCATGATGTTTTTCCCGTTGTGCGATGTCATGAAACCATCGCAAAGGCGCTTCAGGAAGCTCTAGCAACTGCTTCTCCGAAAGACATCATCATCGTAACCGGTTCGCTTTTCAATGTGGCCGAGGTCAGATGTTTCGTTGCCGATATGCTGAGCGAGACTGACGCTTCTCGCATCTGACCGAAGAGGGTAGGGGATGGGACCATCAAGACGGCGCTACTACCTCGGGATTGACATAGGCGCCACATGGGTCAAGATGGGTATTGTAGGACACCGCGGATTCCTTAGAGCGAAAGAGGAGTTCGATACGAGAGAAATCAGAAGCCCGCGACAATTCCTGTCCAGAACACAGGAGACCATCGAGGGTCTGCTAAAAGCAAGCAGTATCGAGAGGGCTGCGGTTGGAGGCACGGGCGTGGGAGCACCCGGATGGGTCGACTATTCCAATGGGATTGTGCGCGAGCTCACGAACATTCCCAAATGGCATGATGTCCCGCTGGCGGACCAACTGACGCGAGCAACCGGCCTGCAAACGTTTGTGGACAACGATGCAAACGTGATGGCGGTGGGGGAATTGATTCATGGGGCCGGACGCGGCCACGTGAACTTTATCTGTCTCACGCTCGGTACCGGCGTCGGAGGAGCCATCATAATCAATGGAAAGATTTACCGGGGCGCCCGCGGACTTGCGGGCGAAATCGGTCACATGGTTCTTGACCACAATGGCCCGCGATGCGCATGCGGCGCAAACGGTTGCCTCGAGAGATATGTGGGCAACCGGTTCATCGTGGCAAATGCTGTGAGACGACTTGAGGAAGGCCGTGGCGCCCGCCGGAGAAGCACCATCCTGAAGTTGGCAAACCATGACGTGAACGCGATTACTCCAAAGCTTCTTGCCGAGGCTGCTGCTCAAGGGGATGCGATTGCTCGAGAGGTGTGGCGTGAGACGGGCCAATACATCGGAACCGCTTTGGCGGTGCTCGTCAACCTCTTGAATCCCGAATGTTTCATCATCGGCGGGGGAGTGGCCAAGGCAGGTCATGTCCTCTTCGACCCTATCCGAAAGACATTGGCCAGGTTGGCGATGAATAAACTGGGGCGAGTCACTCCAGTCCGGGAGGCTCAGCTTGGAGAGGATGCAGGTATCGTCGGAGCCGCCACATTTGCCCGAACCTGCACGGAAACAGGTTAGTGCCCCACGCGGTAATTCAGTTTATCTTCGTGGTAGACAACGGTGTATCTCTGTTTGAGCGCATCAATGAACTCGTCGTATAGCCTGCCCTGTATTTGCTGAGCGACATTTTCAAAGGGCGCCTTTTCGATGCGGTCGACCAATCTTGCCACGGCATACTGGTCCTTCCCTTCAGCATGAAGGAAAAAGGGGTCGGAAACCTGGCCGACTTCAATCATCTCGATCTTCTCCCGCATCGAGGGGGCGATTTGGGCAAGTGATGCCGGCGGAGTCACTCCTGCAAAAATGATGCGCGGTTTGTCCTTCAGGGAAGCAAGAGCAGCACCCAACGTCATGCCCTCTTCTTTCGTCTTTCGGTGAACCTGATCGAGTGCACGCTTGTCCGAGGAATCAACCACAAGAAGTTCACAGCTCACGAGTGGGGGAGAAAACCTGAACAGTTCCGGGTGCTCGTCGTAATATTTCCGAAGAGCGTCCTCCGAGAGTTGCTGTTTAAGCAGTTTATCGATCAAAAGCCTCCGTCGTGTTTTCTCGATCTCCTGGCGCGAGTGGCCCTCGCCGCCGTGATGGGTGTGGGCATGTCCGGTAGTGGCATCCGGCACCGTTTCCTTGACACCGTTCGTTGCGGTGTTCTGTTCCTCGCGCTCCTCGAGGAGCGCCTCAACTTCCTCATCGGGAACAACAATGCCGCGAGCAACAGCCTCTCTTTCAAGCAGATGCTCCACAACCATGGCCTGCAGGACGGCCCGCCGCGCCTGCAAGCGCGTCGAGTCGTTGGGGTCGTTTGTCCGGGCGCGCTGCTCAAAGGGAAGCTCCCTGATTCGCAGCATAAGGTCGTTGAGTCGGATAGGGTCGCCGCCGACTTCCGCGAGAACTTCGCGGCCTTCCTCAATAATCAGCCCACATCCCCATAACGTCAGCAGTATCAACAGACAGAGCAAACAAATCGCTGATTTCATATAAGTTCCTTCCCCAAAAGTGTCCCCATTATATCACGGCGCTATGCGTTTAACAAACTCTGTCGGTCGCCGGCTGGCATATTGCGTGGTCTCCGGTCGCGCGGGCTTCGACTTCCTAACATGATGGAATCCGCGAACAATCTCGATTGCGTTTTCCAGCCTGATATGCTACCATCAGGCTCTGAGCCTCACCGCAGCACCGCATGCAGACGCATAAATACCTCTGTGTCGTACCGTGCATCTGGAGGTCAAATATGAGCGGCACCCGCACATTGGACGAGACAAAAAATATCAGGAGAACACCATGGCTGTTTTAGTAGTTGGGTCCGTTGCGCTCGATACCGTGGTAACCCCATTCGGAAAAGCCGACGAAGCGCTCGGAGGGTCTGCAACCTACTTCTCACTTGCGGCAAGCTACTTCGACCATCCCCGACTTGTTGCAGTCGTCGGTGAAGATTTCCCGGAGGAACATAAGCAAACCCTGCGACGATGCAACGTGGACACCGAAGGCTTGGAGGTCCGTGCAGGCAAAACCTTCCGATGGGCCGGAAAGTATGGATTTGACCTAAACCAGCGCGAAACGCTGTCCACGCACCTGAATGTATTTGAGCATTTCCATCCGCGTTTGCCCGGCAACTACCGTGAGTCGGAATACGTCTTCCTCGGCAATATTCACCCGCGCCTCCAACTCGAAGTGCTCGACCAGGTCAGTTCACCCGTCTTCGTCGCGTGCGACACGATGAACTTCTGGATAGAAAATGAACGAGAAACGCTCTGCGAAGTGATCAAGAGAGTGGACGCGATTGTGCTCAACGATTCTGAAGCGCGAGAACTCGCGTGCGAACCGAACCTTGCCAAGGCCGCCCGAAACATACAGGAATTGGGCTGTCTCAAAGTCATCATCAAGAAGGGGGAACACGGATGCCTCTTCTTTACGCCACACAGTCACTTCTCAGCGCCTGCATATCCCCTCGAATCAGTCTACGATCCCACGGGTGCGGGCGATTCCTTCGCAGGCGGGTTCATGGGCTACCTCGCACGCCATGGCAAGCTTGATGAACTAAGCATAAGGCGGGCAATAATTTACGGAAGCGTTCTAGCCTCTTTTACTGTAGAACGCTTCGGTGTCCAACGCCTTTTAGGCCTGTCCGAGCCTGAGGTGCTGGCACGGTACAAAGAGTTTTTGGAAATAACGAGATTCGACAGCTAACGCCAGCCCTTTTTCCTAAAATCTCCGGGGCAGATGCGTTCTCGTGAGCTTTGTGGCCCGATAAACTCATATGATTTCGGTTGCAAAATGTGGGCTTGTCGGCTATAATGTATTCGTAAAGATGCGGGATTAACTCAGCTGGTAGAGTGTCAGCTTCCCAAGCTGAAAGTCGCGGGTTCGAATCCCGTATCCCGCTCTATCGTTAGAAACCAGGCAGGGGAGAAGGGAGCAACATGCCGATATACGAATTCGAATGTGGCAAATGCCACCACAGCTTTGAGGCACTCCTACGCAGCTCCAACGCTCCATTCCCTCCGTGCGAGAAGTGCGGAAACAAGCGAGTGCGCAAGTGCGTCTCGCGTTTTGGCTTCTCCAGCGGCGGCAAGACTGTCTCGTCGCTCGGCACATCCGGCTGCGGCAGTTGCACATCCTCCAATTGCTCAAGTTGCCATTGAGCAAGGTCACTTAGTACCGTTCCATAGCGCGATTTTGCCCCTCATGTGAATGCAGCTATTTGAGACATCCTTTTCGTCAAGCGATATTCCCGTGGCCGCATATAACTCCCGGTGATAAGGTATCCAATATGAGGTGTCTAACTTTTTTTATTGCAAAGACTTATGGATTAGGCAGTCAGAAACGGGTTCAGGCAGAATTCGGCCTCGATACGGCTGGCCATTCTATCGCGGCGGGCGAGTGCGGCATGGTTGTGCCCAAAAAATGGTCGAAAAGACGATAGGTGTTAGCATGCCTTCAAAGCAACGTGGTCGCGGCCTCTGCTCAAGTAGACATAAGTACTATTATCGGACATTGCAGAAGCCAGTAATTAGCCACATCAGGACCTCTTAAGTCAGCAGGTCAGCTACGAGCCGGTTCAGTGTCCGCGGCAGACTTTCAAATGAAGGCGCCCTATAAAGCATCCCATGGCCGCCCACAGCCAGAGCAGAACACATTGCCGGGTCCGTATTGAAGTCCCCCAGCAAAACGACATGCAGATTTCGATACCTGCTTGCTACAGGAAGCGGGCTGCCACCAGCCGTGTACTTTCCGTCGGACAAAAGAATTCCGACTCGCTTCTTGTGCCGTCCGGCGGCCAGTTGGCGAAGGCCTTCCTCGAGGGCTGCCTCGACGTTGGTATAGCCGACCGCGGGAACCTGAAGGATTTTCGTCACGACCTGCTCGATTGGCATTCTGGCGCGCATCTTCTTGAGAGTGGATGCCGTGGACTCAAACGAGATTATAGCAAAATCCTCTGATGGAAGCTTGTAGGCAACAACAGCAGCGGCAACGGCAAGCAAGGCGAGCTTCTTTCCGGTCATCGAAAGCGACGTGTCCAGCATGAGTGCGCAGTCACAACGCTTCTGTTCCTTGATGTCCAGGATGATATCCGTGCTTTCCAGAACTGGTTTGGTGAGCACATTTTCAAGTGTCTGGTCAATATTGAGCTCGCCGAATGGGTGTAATGAGAGCGTACTTGTTGCTTTTCGGGTTTCTTTCTTCGAGGCGCCGATTATGGCTCGAGCACGCGTGAGAATCGCTCGAACCGCGGCTTTTCGGACCTGCTCAAGTTGGACGGGAACGTGCCTCAGCGCTGCCTGAACATCATGATACCGTGCAGCTATCTCCCAGGCAGTGTCAGACGCGGAGCTGATGTTCAGGAATCCTGGGATGAGGTTAGCGTAAGATATGTCTGCATAAGGACTTACATGCTGGCTACCTGGCCTGGTATGTGACGGACGTGCGGAATCTAGTCTTTTTTTTTAGAGTTCCCCACGATGCCGTCAACTACTGTGTCGATCACCTTGCGGGCAGGCAAGTGGGCGTCATCGGCGAGTTCGATTCTTGTTGGCAGTGAAATATGCGCCGCGCGCCGGAGGGCATCGGAGCCACTCATGGAGCTGGCGAGCTCAACGATGCTGATGGCCGCGCGCACACTCGCTCCACGCCGTATCTGCGGCGCTTCGCGTGTTGCCCGCGTCACCGCGACGGCATCCCGTATCAATTTTTCATCGGCATTGACGAACACCGATAGATTCAAGCGGACAATCTCGACCTCTTCATCGAACGTCTGATAGTCGAGCGTGATGAGCTCGAATCGGTCGCGGAGGGCTTCGCTCAGGTGCGTCGTGGCGACAAAATCTCGCGGATTCTGCGTCGCAATGACCGTGAAGCCGTCACGCGCAATAACCTCACCATATTTCGGTATCGAGATGATGTGCTCGTCCAAGCTCGGGAGGAGCACGTTCTGGACCGATTCCGGCATCCGATTGAGTTCGTTTATGAAAAGGATGCCCGAGTCGAGCATGGCTTGCGTAAGTGGGCCCGGGATGAAGGCTGATTGAGTATATCCTTTCGCAAGCACGATAGGTGGGTCAAACCAGCCGGTAAGTTTCTGCTCCGTGTACCGCTCGTCGCCGTCCACACGGAAGAATGGTCTTTCGAGGTGCTGAGCAATCGCGAGAGCAAGCACTGTCTTGCCGACACCCACCGGGCCCTCGATCAGGAGGTTTCGATTCAGCCGAACACACGCAAGAGCGGCTGCCAGTTCTTCTGCCCGCCCCACAATTCGGTGCTGATTCCGAATCTTCTCTACATCATCTGACAAGGCCTGTCCTCCCTCACTTCAGCGCCTATCCCCTTCTCCTCTTGCGTTCTCGCTTGAACAATATGGGCTCGGGAAGGCGCAAGCGCATTCCATCGACTTCTCCGTATCGCTCACGCAGATCATCATATCCAAGGCGGAGAAATCGCGTCAGCTTCCGGCTGTGGCGACTCTTGAGATAGCGCCGCGAAAACGATTCGACGATGCGGTCGTATTCTCTTTCTGAACGAGTATGTTGATAGAACTTTCCTGGAAATCGCCGAATGTCTCCATTGAACGAAGGGCTAATGTGGTACAACTCATGGAAGATGATCTTCAACTTCTCATCAAAGCTTAATCTGACAAACCTCGGAAGACAAAAATAAACGACATAGAGGATTTCGCGGCCATTGTAAAGCACCTTTGGCATCATGCAGTACCAGTTCCCGCCGGTCTGAATTGTTCGGCGGCCTCCGCTAAACTTCAAAGGCACCAACTTCGCTTGAAGCCCGTGTTTCTTATTGTTGCGAGCCCATGAAACCGCAACCAGAATCCGCCGACCGTCGATATGACCAAAGGTTCGACTCCTCCGCGATATGTCGGTTATCAATCTCTTCATATGATAGGAATAATCAAACACTGCGACTCACTCTCCGTGATTCAACTGCTCTTCGGTCAGTGTGAAGCCGACCGAACTCAGGTCTTATTCAACTTCTCAGGATGGAAAGACTTCTTGGTGTGGGGATGGCCGCATCAAGGCTTTGTCTGCGGCTCGGAGGTAAATATACACAAACGGGAGGACGCTGTCAATAACAAAATAATTGCGGTTGTAACTATCGGTGTGGCAATATCTTAGGTAATAACAAATAGTATTCAATCCAAAACGAACAGGCGAGCATTCAGCTTTGCGACACGCTGTGCTCGCCTGTACTATTCCGATGACGAATTCGAGACTATGCGCCTACGCTCCGAGTCTGCGTCTGAGGTCCTGAAATTCCTTCATAATGCACGGGAGTTCGCCAAGAAGTTCCTGCAAAGACTTCTCGAGCTCGATCGGCTTTGCCGGAGCTCCCATAACATGCTCACCGTCGGTTACACCCTTCGTTATTCCAGAGAGTGGGTGTATCGTGACGTTCCGCCCGATGGCTATGTGATTGATTATCCCCACCTGCTGCCCTATGTAAGAATCAGCACCAATAGTTGTGCTGCCTGCAATGCCTACTTGTGGGCGCACCACAGTGTTCTCCCCCACTTCTACGTTATGTCCAATCTGCACAAGGTTGTCGATGCGTGCTCCTCGTCGTATTCGCGTGGCGCCCACGGTGGCCCTGTCTATGGTAACATTGGACCCGATCCAGACGTCATCCTCGATTTCGACGATTCCGAGTTGTGGAATCTTATGATTCACGCCGGAGCCGTTTCTGAAACCGAACCCGTCACTTCCGATTACCGTGCCACTGTTGATTACAACGTTTCGACCAATGCGTACATGTTCTCTGACCGCAACGTGAGGGTGGACCACCGTTGCTGTGCCTATCCGGGCAAGTGGCCCAATTGAGACATGAGCACCAATCTCGACGTCATCACCAAGTTCGGCTTCCTCATCTATGACGGCGAATGCTCCAATTCTGACGTGCTTTCCAATCTTCACGCCCTTTCCGACAACCGCAGTTGGATGAACAAAGCCATTTCGACTTGTCTCGGCCACGCTGCGGTGGGGCGGATACTTTGCAACTGTTGTAACCGGGGAACCCAACATGCTGTTTCTCCTCTCCCTCGAATGTGCAACCGCATGGTTGGCACACTACTAACTTCCACGAAACAGAGCAATAAACATACCAGCCACCGTTTTGAGACTAATTGAAGCGACTAGATTTCTATAAGCACTCTATTTTCAACATCTTGCAAATCTACCAGAAATCAGGGTGGAATTATCAACGAAGCATAAAATGGACAATTAGGGCCGGACCAATCGTGGGCAGAGGAGCAGCTATATCAGCGTAAGCTGCTCTGAATGGTTTGGTTACACCATTGGGCCAAAAGGACCACTAGTCATTGTGATCATTGTCAGTTTCGTCTTTATAACTCGCAAGCCCATATTTCTCAGCCTTATACCGCATCATCTTTCGAGTAACCTTGAGCAATTCCGCCGCGCGCGTCTTATTGCCGCCTGTCTTTTCAAGGGCTTCTTTGATCAATTTTTTTTCGATTTCTTCCACCATTTCGACAAGGGAAATGCCGTCTTCAGGCAGCACCAGACCGTCGAGAAGTCCCCTCTGAGAGCCGACCTGTTCGCGGAGTCGCGTGACTTGCGACGGGAAGTTATCAATGCCGAGGGAGTCGCATTTTCCAAGTACCATTGCGCGCTCCACAAGATTCTCGAGTTCGCGTACGTTTCCCGGCCAATCGTATTCCATGAGCAGCGCGAGGGCGTCGTCCGATATGCCACTCACGCTCTTGCTGAGTTCTCTATTCAATTGGGCGATGCAATGTTTAATAAGCAGCGGAATATCTTCCTTCCGCTCTCGCAGGGGTGGCAGATGAATTTCCACCACGTTCAGCCGGTAATAAAGGTCCTCTCGAAACGCCCTTTCCTCAAGCATGCGCTCGAGATGTTTATTCGTGGCGCCTATGATTCGCACATCCACCTTTGTTGTCCGGGTACTGCCGACGGGTTCGAATTCCTTTTCCTGCAGCACCCTGAGCAGTTTGCCCTGGAGCGGGATTGACATCAACGCAAGCTCGTCAAGGAACAACGTGCCGCCGTCGGCCAACTCGAACCTGCCGCGCCGGTCACTGTGAGCTCCTGTAAAAGCGCCCTTGACGTGGCCAAACAACTCGCTCTCAAGGAGATGTTCTGACAGAGCTGCGCAATTGACAACCACAAAAGGTTTCGCCCGCCGCGGGCTCTTGAAATGGATGGCGCGTGCCACAAGCTCTTTGCCCGTGCCACTCTCACCTGTCACCAGCACCGTCGTATTCGTCGGGGCGACCTGCTCTATGAGGCGGAAGACGCGCTGGATATTTTCGGATTCCCCGACGAACTCGTTGATGTCAAACCGTGAATCAAGCTCTGCGCGGAGTTGAAGGTTTTCCTTTATCAACGAGCGTTTTTCGATTGCGCGCGCAGCCAGAATGCGGAGTTCTTCCATATCAAGCGGCTTGGTAACATAGTTTTCCGCCCCGAGTTTGATTGCCTCGACAGCCGTTTTTACTTCGGCATATGCAGTCATAATGATCACGGGTAGCTCCGGCGATGAATCCTTTACGCGCCGCAGAAACTCGATTCCATCAATTCGGGGCATGCGCATATCGCAGATTGCAAGGTCGGGCCTGACGGAAGTCACTTGTTGCAGAGCCTCTTCTCCGTTCTCTGCCTGCGCCACGGCATAGCCGTCCTCCTCAAACAGCATTTGGAGCACGCGCCTCATCTTCGCCTCATCATCAACCACAAGGATTGTCCCCGGCATCTCCCCTACCCTTCCGCTTGAGCCGATTCCCCGACTGGAAGCGAGATCGTGAAAGTGGTGCCCGTACCCTTCATACTTGTGACCCTGACACGACCGTTATGGTTGTCGATAATCTTATGAACCATCGACAGACCCAGTCCGACGCCCGCGTCTTTCGTGGAAAAGAACGGGTCGAAAACTCTGGCTATCACATCGGGGTCTATGCCTTCCCCTGTATCCGTGAAAATGATCTCTACCATCGAATCGCTAACCCCCTTGGAACCGGAAAGAGAAGGAGGTGAAAAGCCCCCGCCTGCAGAGAAGTTATCGATTCCTCGAATTCGTTGTTCGAGCCTGGTCTTGACCGTTAATGTTCCCTCACCGTTCATTGCCTGGAACGCATTCATGCAGAGGTTGAGGAACACCTGGCGGCACTGTTCGGGATCTGCCGGCACACGAGGAAGATTGGGCGCAAAGGATTGTTCGACCTTGATGTTCAGCGAGCGCGCCTCCGGTTGGAGGAAAGCTATTGTGTGATCAAGCACCGAATTGATGTCCACCATCTCCAGGTTTGGCTCAGATGGCCGAGCGAACTGAAGGAAGTTTGTGACGACCTTGTTGAGCCGTGCAACCTCCTCTACGATGTATTCCGCCAGTTCTCGCCGCTTTGCGTCGTCCTGAATTCGGTCTCTCAGCATTTCCGCAGAGTTCTTGATGATTCCCAGAGGATTCCGGATTTCGTGAGCCACGCCCGCGGACAATTCACCCAATGCCGCAAGTCTGTTGCGTCTCTGGACTTCCTGTTCAAGTTCGCGAAGCTGCCGGAGCTTTTTCGTCATGATATTGAACGCTCGGCCGAGGTCTCCTATTTCGTCCTTCGTTTCGGCCTCGAACTGCTGGTCCAAATCGCCATCGGCCACCGCAAGAACCTTCCTGTACAAGCTTCGTATCGGACGCGATATCCCGCGCGATATCGTATACCCCAAGACAGTCGCCAGAACAAAACCGATGACAAGAATCACGGGCAGGAAATACCATGTGCCTACCGTCGCTTCAAACGTGTATTTTTTGGGAATGCCAACAAAGATGAGACCGAGCACTTTTCCCCCGGAACCGACCAACGGTTGATAGATCGCGCGGTAGGGCTCTCCTTTCAAGAGGGCGTTCCGGTCGTAGTACCGCTGATTTTCTCCAAAGACGGTCTGTCGAATGATTGAGGTCAGCGGCAAATCCTTTATGGCGCCTACGAGCGATTCTTCTCGCGATTTGAACTCCAGTTCCACCCGCCGGTTCATGGCTTTGCCCTCTTCCGTCGTTTCAGGCGCAACCGCACGGGTTTCTCCAAAGCTGATAGTTTGTATCCGGAACGGCTCTATCCCCCTGGTCGTGAGCGCGTCCTTAACGGCTTTTGCGCGCCTGAGCCCAAGGCGATAGTTCTGTCGCTCGGGACCCGTCGAATCTGTATGGCCCTCGAGAATAAGCTCCAGTTCAGGGCGTTCCCGCATAATGGAGGCAATCTGCTCTATCTCCTTGATTGCGGACTCGGAGAGTTCCGAACTGCTTCCTTTGAACAGAATGCTCGTGGGACCTGTTGGTATTTTCTCGTGAAAGATCCGTACGTTGGCGCCCGTCGCCATTTCCAAATCTTGCGCGAAGCTCTTGCCTAAGGCGTAACCAATCGCCAGCGTGCCAAACTGGCGGTCACCTTCCACGATTGGCGCGACGGCTCCTGCAAGCAGAGTCTGAACGCCGTTTATCTCTGTCGCCATGACTGTTTTCGTCACATCCGTCGAGCCTGAGGATGCGGAAGAAGCGAGAAGGCTTCCGGGGGCAGGTTGGCCGCTGGGCACCCATAGGCCGACCGGCACCTTGCTTCCGTAGGTTAGTGGAGGAGTGAAAATGTAGGAGACTTTTTCTTTCTTGAGAGATTCTGTAAGACCAGGCTTCTCGAGCGCTGCTTTAATACTCTCAACAGCCAGGTCTTCATATTTATTGACTGCTGAGAGTGCAGCCGAATTCGCTTCCTGAATCTTTCTCTGAATATCGTTCTCGGTCAATTCCGATGTTATGCGAACAACGAGATAGGTGGACACGGCCACAGAGGTGACGGCAGTGAATATGAACGCCAGAATCAGTTTGTTCTGGAGTCGCGGCTTGAGCAGTTTCCTTTGGGCCGTTACAAGAAACTTTTCGGCCGGGTCGGCGGAGACCCTTTTTTTAACCACACTGCTCATTGGCGAGTTTCACTCCAAATCGGAAGCATTCAATATCCTGCGGCCTGCCTTCTTCCTTGAGAACTTCGAGCAGATTAACTTTCGAGACCGGCAGATGTGCGATGGTCGACGCAATCCCGAGGCATATCGCATTCATCGCAAGCGAGTGACCAAAATTTCTGCGCGCCAGTTCGGTGAGGTCCCACACATAAATGTTTTTCGTGAGCCTCGCGAGCATGTTCACCATAGCCTCTGTGGACGGATAGCTTGCCTCGCCGAGTTTCACCGGAATCGAAGGCACGGGAAAAGAGTTCATGACAACAATCGATGCCTTATTCAGGAAGCAGCTCAGCCGCACTGCCTCAATCGGCTCGAGTCCGATGAGAAGATGTGCGCTTCCGCTCGCGAGCATCGGGGAGCACACAGCATGCCGCTCATCGGGTTTCTGCCCATCCTCCCACCACTGATATCGTATGATGGTCGAAACATGGCCTTCACGCTGCGCTCCTCCCCGGCGTTCCGAACCACTCACATGGATTCCGGCCTTGAGGGCAGCCTTCTTCATGCGGGTCCCAAGCGTGATTACCCCCTGCCCTCCTATGCCGGCAATGAGCGCGTTATAGACAGGCATCGTCAGCCATCCTCCGCAGGAGCTTTCGCTTGCATTTCCGCTTTCCGTGGGCGGATTCGGGACATCACGATGGCTGAATTCGGACACACCGTCCTGCAGGCCCCGCAGCGTATGCAGAGTTCCTCGTCAATGTAATAGTATTCTCCGTCGTCATCGACAGCTTCCATTATGGCCGGACATCCGAAATCCTTGTAGCACGCGCCACATCTCTGACATCGTTCGCGCACGATAGAAAAGAACTCATCAAATCTCGGCACAATATACCTCTCGCGCCGATGCACCTGGAGAGCGCACTCTCCTTTCGCGATGATGACACGCATACCGCTGTTCTTCAGCTCGTCGGCAATGATCGACCTCAACCGTGGCACATCGAAGACATCCACCGTGCGCACGCGCGCAACTCCCAGCGTTTTCAGAAGCGCCTTCAGGTCAACTGCCTCCAAACGGCTTCCCTTGACATCCACTGAGGTTGTGGGGCTTCTTTGATGGCCGGTCATCGCTATCCAGCGGTTATCCAGGATAATGAGCAATACGTTTGCGTTGTTCGCCACTGCATTCTGCACACTTTGGATTCCCGAGTGGAAGAACGTCGAGTCACCCACAAGCGCGACGATGGGTCGGGCATCCCCCACGTGGCTCATCCCCTGGGCGGCGCTCAAGCCGCAGTTCATGCACGTGCACCATTCCGCTGCTTTGAACGGAGGCAGAGAAGCCATGGTATAGCAGCCGATGTCGCCTCCAATAATGGCTTCGCCTTCGCTCGCTTTGAGGACGGCATAGACAGAAGCGCGGTGAGGACACCCGATACAAAAGGTCGCGATGCGCTGGGGGATGTTCGCGGCTATTTGCTCGCCAAGCCTCGCCGCTTCAGTTATGTGGCCCGGGATTTCCCTGCCTGACACGCTGCTGAGCGCCTTAAGCACCATGTCCGGGCTTGTTTCTCCTGACGGCGGGATGACCTCTTTCCCCACCACTTCGCAGTTCAGCTTCAGTTCAAATGCAGAACGCTTGAGCTGGTACTCGAGAAATCCCTCGAGGTCCTCGATGACTACTATCTTCTCAAGGGATTTCGCAAATTCCTGCAACTGAGCGGCCGGAAACGGATGTGACATGCCCACTTTGAGAACGGGCACATCAAAAAGCTCAAGTATTTCGAGAGCTTCCATCACATACAGATAATTCACGCTTGAGGTGACAATTCCCCATGAGGCATTCCCCGGAATTATCTTGTTGAGCGCCCCGGCGTCAGATGACCGGCCAAGCGCCGAAACGCGCTCGATGCAGGCTTGATGATTGCGAACCGCCTGCCCGAACAGGTTGAAATATCGCTGATAATTCGGCCTGAATGCATGCCTGCCCTTATGGGGCGCTATCCTTCCTAAACGGAGGTCTCCAATGTTGTGGCACAAGCGCGACGGCGCATTGATAACGAACGGAATACTGTACTTCTCCGAAAGCTCGAAGGCAATCGCCGTGAAATCTTTGGCTTCCTGTATCGTGCTCGGCTCCAACAGCGGCAGGTGTGTGTGGAGCGAATACCATCGGTCGTCCTGCTCGCCGGTCGAGCTCGTGGCTCCCGGGTCGCTCCCGATGACGATTACAAGACCGGCATCTACTCCGGTGTAACCGAGGAAATGGGCGGGCTCGGCAGCGACATTCATCCCGACATGTTTCATTGCCACCATCGAGCGTATCCCGGCCCACGAGGCTCCCATTGCGCCATTCAGCGAAACATGCTCATTCGCGCTGTATTCCATATAGAAATCGGGCAGATGCCTGCTGAGGCTTTCAAACGTTTGCCCGATTTCCGTGGCAGGCGTACCCGGATACATCGAGAAGTAACCTACCGCCGCCTCGATGCCTCCCCTTGCGATGGCTTCATTCCCCATCGCAAGAATGACTTCGCCTTCATTTCCTAATAATGCTTCCATCGATGACCTTGTCCAGCGCCTTCAGAACGAGATTCATACCCTGCGCTCCAGAAGATTCTACTGTGCTGAGCATCTCTCCAAGATTTGAAACATTCTCCGCATACATTGATACAAAAATCGGCTTGTCCGTCAATCGCCTGACCGGCTTTACCGCTTCGAGCGACGCGACGAAAAACAGGTCGGCTCCGGCCGCGTGCAGCTTCTCCGCACGCGACATATCCGCTGCAGTCGCGCCACCGATGCACACCGCTATTTTCCATGGCAGCGAGCCAAGCGCAACGACCAAATCTTTTCCGAAGCTTGGATTGGCCTGCCTCATCATTTTCAAGAGAAGCAAGGAATCCAACTCATAGACGGGCTTTGCAGCGGGAAACCGGGTCTGCACCGGATGTCCTCCCTCGGCCAAGACGACATTTGTCAACCCCTTGGCAGCAGCAGTAAGCAGGTCCGAGTGAAGGGCAATCCGGTTCCTGTCACGACATGTTATCTTTATAAAGACTTCCTTATCAGTCTTTCCTTTCAAAGCTTCACCAATGGCGATTGCGCTCACACCGCCATTTTCGGCGAGGACAATGGTCGGGAAACTTTCAAGGTTGGCCAGCCCCTCGATGTATGTCTCAACATCCCACAGGAGCGGGGTCTCAACTTCTATGAGTAAATCCATTCCTCTTG
Source organism: Candidatus Abyssobacteria bacterium SURF_17 (assembly GCA_003598055.1). Classification (GTDB taxonomy): domain Bacteria; phylum Abyssobacteria; class SURF-5; order SURF-5; family SURF-5; genus SURF-17. Next base: position 91,007 of record QZKI01000065.1, read on the forward strand.
GTCGCTTTCTGAGAGAAGTATTTCATTTTTCAGGAACGCAGCGGGGAGAGGCTCTTCTTGCCCAATCCTGCGGGAGAAACACGGCAGCATTTCTTTCCATCCCAAGTGCCTGCCGCCGGTTTTCGATGGCCACCCATACGCATTCGGTATCCGGGTCAACGCTGCACTTTTCGTCAAGTTTTTCAGAGCAGGGCCCATTGAGAATGCCTTTGGGGCAACGTGTTTTCGGACATATGCCGGCTGTCTCGTTCAGGATGCATTCTCCGCAGGCAAGACAATTCTCGAGATACTTGTTGACATGGACGACTGTCCCGGCAAAAAGCGTATCAAGGCCGGCGAGGCACGGCTTCTCAACAGCCGAGGCCATCACTTGAACGGCCGTCCCACAGGCAAGCACAACTATTGCTTCCACACGCTCGAGCCGGTCCGATATGCGGCGCAATTCGCGCGTCAGTATTCGCTGGTCGCACGGCTCGTCAATCTGGACGGTGAACACGATTTCCTTATCATCGAGCTTCCGCGCGAGCTCCTCCACAGATCGGAAGAGCA
>QZKI01000121.1 GCA_003598055.1 Candidatus Abyssobacteria bacterium SURF_17
GGGCCCGCCGGTGCCGACGGTCGAGGTCAAGATTGTGAATGACGACGGCCGCGAATTAGCCGCCGGGAAAATCGGCGAGATTCTGCTGAAGGGGCCGAATGTCGCGGATGGATACTGGCGGGATTCGGATGCAACGAGGGAGACCTTCAGCAACGGATGGCTCCGTACCGGCGATATGGGGCGGCTCGACGAAGAAGGATTCCTGTATATTGTCGACCGCAAGAAGGATGTGATTATTCGGGGAGGCGAGAACATTTACAGCGTAGAGATCGAAAACGTCCTCGAGTCGCACCCGGGCGTGTTCCAGGCGGCGGTCGTTGGTGAGCCCGACAAGGTGTTCGGGGAACAGGTGAAGGCATACATTGTCCCGAACCCCGGCCAAGAACTCACGGCAGACGAGATTCTCGACCTCTGCGAGGAGCATCTGGCGGATTTCAAGGTTCCGAAGTACGTGGAGTTTGTGCGTGCGCTTCCGCAAAACCCGGCCGGCAAGGTTGACAAACGAGCGCTTCGGCGCTGACGGGAGGAAGGGATGGAAGTCCCGGGAACGATTCCTCATCTGCTGGAGATTCGCGCGAAAGAGACCCCTTCGAAGACGTTTCTCTATTTTGGAGAGCAGGAAATCTCATACAAACAGTTGGATGAGCTTGCCAATCGCATCGCCAACGGTCTCATCGCCCTCGGCATAAGGAAGGGTGACAAGGTTTGCCTTCTCATGACCAACTGCGCCGAGTATATTTACAGTTTCTTCGGTATCACCAAGGCCGGAGCTGTCGCGACGCCGATAAACTCGCTTCTCAAAGGGGAAGAGATAACATACATACTTAACGACTCCGACGCGAAAGCGCTCTTCATCCAATCCAAATTCGACGAACTTATCCAGAAGATTCTTCCGCAATGCCCGAAGCTCAAGAACATCATTGTCGTTGACACAGATGTGTCTCCGGCAGGAAGGAAGAGCCTGAACGAACTGTTGAAAGCGGCAGCATCGCGGCCACCGGTTGAAGTGACCGCGGAAGATGTCGCGGGAATCATTTACACTTCGGGCACGACGGGCCGTCCTAAGGGTGTCGAGCTCACGCACAGAAATTATCTCGTAGATTCGCAACAGGTATCCGCAGCCGCCCAGATGACGCCCGTTGACAGGTTTCTCTGTATACTGCCTTTGTTCCACGTGAATGCGCAGGTGGTAACGACGCTCTCGCCGATGTATGCAGGCGCGAGTATGATTCTCCTCGAAGGCTTTTCGCCCAAGACGTTCCTTCCCGCGCTCTCGCATTACAAAGCGACGGCGTTCAGCGGTGTGCCGACCGTGTATGCAATCCTGAACAACATGCCGGATGCGGAGAAGTACGACCTCAGCACGCTGCGCTTCTGTATCTGCGGCGCGGCGCCGATGCCGGTGGAAGTTTTCACCACGTTCGAGGAAAGATACAAGGCGTTTATTCTGGAAGGTTACGGCTTGAGCGAAGGAACATGCGCAAGCTCGATAAATCCGCTTGGCGGAGAACGCAAGATCGGCTCTATCGGCCTGCCGCTCAAGGGACAAGAGATGAGGATTTTCGATGACGCCGGCAAAGAGATGCCTCCGGGCAAGGTCGGCGAAATCGTTGTTCGCGGCGAGAATGTGATGAAGGGCTACTACAAGAATCCGGGGGCGACGGCCGAAACGCTTAAAGAAGGCTGGTTGCGCACGGGCGACCTGGGGTATGTGGATGAAGACGGATACTTCTACATTGTCGGTCGCAAGAAGGAGATGATTATCCGCGGAGGCGAGAATATCTATCCGAAAGAAGCCGAGGAAGTGCTGTATCGTCATCCGGCTATTCTCGAGGCGGCAGTCGTGGGCATTCCCGATAAGATATGGGGAGAGGAAGTGATGGCCTTCATTATCCCGAGAGAAGGCGCTTCACTCACGGCTGACGAAGTCATCGCATACTGCAAGCAACATCTGGCCGACTTCAAGTGTCCGCGCAAAGTTGCCTTTGCGAAAGAGTTCCCGAAGACGGCGACCGGAAAGATTCAGAAAAACAGAATCGTTGAGGAATACGTGGGGAAACCCAAACAATCTTGAGCGCTAGATGTGTCATGTGAGGGGGATTATCTGTGGATGATGGCGTAGTAGGTCGAATGTTCTTCAACAGAGCCGAGCAGTTCGGCTCACGGGTCCTGTTCAAGGTGAAACGCGACGGCCAATACAGGGACATCACGTGGGCGGAAGCCGCTCAGAAGGTTAAGCAATTTGCTCTCGGGCTGCTCGAGCTCGGCATCGAGCATGGCGACCGGGTGTCGCTCCTCTCGGAGAATCGGCCGGAATGGGCGTTTGCCGACCTTGCGATCTTATCCATCGGCGCGGTCAATGTTCCGATTTATGCGACGAATACTCCGAAACAGGTGGAGTATATCGTCAGGGATTCCGGCTCGCGTATTCTAATTGTATCGAGCGACAAACAGCTCCGGAAGGCACTCGAAGCGAGACCCAACTGTCCGACACTTGAGAAAATCATTGTCTTCGATGAAATCGGCAAGACCGACTATCCAATGGTGTGCACGTTCTCGAAGATGTGTCAGGTGGGAGCAACGTCAGACAAAGAGGGATTGTTTAAACAACGATTGGAAAAGGTGAAACCAGAGGAGCTTGCGAGCATCATTTACACGTCGGGAACAACCGGCGACCCGAAAGGTGTGATGCTCATACATGACAATTTTCTCTCCAACTGTCGGTCCGTGCAGCAGATTCTGCCGCTTACAGAAGATGACATCTGCCTTTCTTTCCTCCCCTTAAGCCACTCGTTCGAGCGCATGGCGGGCTATTATGTTCCCAAATACATGGGCATAACGATAGCCTATGCCGAGAGCATCGATACGGTCCGCGACAATCTGAAAGAAATCCGGCCGACGTTCATGGCGAGCGTGCCACGAATCTACGAGAAGTTTCATGCCGCAGTACTGGAGAATGTAAAGAATGGTTCGCCAATGAAACAAAAGATATTCAATTGGAGCTTCCGGGTCGGCCGCGAGATGAGCGAATACAAGGTCGCGAAGAAGAATCCGCCTACAACGCTCAAACTGAAATACACGATTGCGGATGCGCTGGTGTTCAAGAAGATCAAGGAAAATGTGGGCGGTCGTCTGAGGTACTTTGTTTCCGGCGGAGCGCCACTGGCGCAGGAGATAAACGAGTTCTTCCACGCGCTCGGAGTCACAATCCTCGAGGGATACGGCCTGACTGAGACATCGCCCGTGTTAACCACCAACACGCCTGAGCACTTTAAGTTCGGGACGGTCGGCCGCGCCGTCCCAGATGTCACCATCAAGATTGCGCCCGACGGCGAGATACTGGCGAAGGGGCCGAACATCATGGTCGGTTACTATAATAAGCCTGCAGAGACCACCGAGGCGCTCGACAGCGCCGGCTTCTTCCACACCGGAGACGTCGGGGTGCTGGACGAGGACGGCTTTCTCAAGATTACGGACCGGAAAAAGGACCTCATTGTTACCGCGGGCGGAAAGAACATAGCTCCCCAGAATATCGAGAACATGCTGAAGACCGACCCGCTCATCAGCAATGTGATGGTACATGGCGACCGGAGAAATTTCCTCTCGGCGCTTATCGTGCCGGATTTTGAGAAGCTCAAGCAGTTTGCGACGGAACAGGGAATATCGTATGGCTCCATGTCGGACCTCGTCAAAGACGAGCGAGTCGTGAAACTTGTGGGCGAACGCGTCGAGGCGGTTAACAAGCAGTTGGCTCGCTACGAGACAATCAAGAAGTTCGCCGTGCTCGACAAGGAATTCACGCTCGAGACCGGCGAGCTCACGCCCACGTTGAAGGTAAAACGAAAAGTGGTGACGGAAAAATATCGAAGCATTCTGGATTCCTTCTATGATAAGTAGTATGCCCCACACACAAGAGGGAGAGAGAGCAGTGGCTGAATCTGTGTTAAAAGAGATTTCACAAATCACATCGAAGCCCTACGAGTATGCGCGCTCGTGGAAGCGGCGAACCGGCGGAAAGGCATTCGGCTACTTCTGCACGTATTTCCCGGAAGAGGTCTTGCATGCGGCGGGGATATTGCCCATGCGCATCCTCGGTGACAAAGAAAACGTCTCGCTCGCCGACGCGCACGTGCAGGCGTTCATCTGTTCGCTCGTGCGTACCAGTCTTGACGCCGCGCTGAAAAAGAAATTCGATTTTCTTGACGGCGTCGTGTTCCCGCACACGTGCGACTCGATTCAGAATCTTGCCGACATCTGGCGCCGCAACTTTCCCGGGCAGTTCACCGAAGTTGTGGTGCTGCCGGTGTGGGTGGACATACCGGAGGCCGAAGATTACCTGACCGAGGAGATTTCGCGGTTCAGACAGAAGATGGAGAAACATCTGAACCTCCGCATATCCGACGAGGCGCTCAAACAGTCGATTGAGACATACAACGCAAATCGGACGGCTTTGGCCGACCTCTACGCGCTCAGGCGTGATAATCCAAGTGCGATAACCGGTCAGAGTGTCCTCGATGTCGTTCGCGCATCCATGTGCATGCGCAAAGAGGACCACACCACCCTCGTCAAAAGATTGCTCGACGAGCTCAGGGCGGTTCCCCGCGCAGATTCGAACGATGTGCGCATCGTGCTGTATGGCAACGCCTGCGACCATCCGGCTATTGTGCATCTGTTCGAGGAGATGGGCGCAGTCGTCGTGGACGATGACCTCTGCACCGGATCGCGTTCGTTCCTTCACATCGAGCCATCCGACGGAGTTCCCGTGCGCAGGATAGCCCAGCGCTATCTCAGGCGGGTTCCGTGCCCGTCGAAGCACAGCAACGATTTTGACCGGCGAAGATACCTTGTTGACATGGTGAGGCAGAGCAACGCCGATGGCGTGGTGATGCTGCTGCTCAAGTTCTGCGACCCGCACGCGTTCGATTATCCCGACCTCGCCAAGCGGCTATCCGAATCGAATATACCGCATATTTTGATTGAGACAGAGATGCAGCCGGCATCAATCGAGCAGGTGCGAACCCGCTTGCAAGCATTTGTCGAGATGCTCAAGGAGAAGAAAAATGGGTGAGAGACGCTCTCCAAGAATTCATGCAGGCAGCCGCATGAAGGAGATGATGGCTGCTTACTATCTCGAGGCCAAGAACGCGGCGGATAACAACCAGAAGGTCGCGTGGATAACGAGTGGCGGGCTCGTCGAGCTCCTCATCGCGATGGACGTGATTCCCGTGTATCCGGAGAACCACGGCGCGATGTGCGGCGTGACGCGGATGGGCGTGGACCTGTGCGAAGTCGCCGAGCAGATGGGCTATTCGCGAGACCTCTGCTCGTACGCGCGCACGGACATCGGCTCGGCCGTCACGGGGAAGAGTCCCATTATGGGATTGCCGAAGCCGGACTTTCTGCTCTGCTGCAACAACATCTGCGGAACGGTGACGAAGTGGTATGAAGTGCTTGCACGCTTTTTCGACGTTCCGCTCGTATATATTGATGCGCCCTTCATCCACGACCAGCTGACCGAGAGCAGCGTTGAGTACGTCAAGCGCCAGATTAAGCGTGCCATCAAACAGATGGAGGGCATTCTCGGCCGGAAGTTCGATATGGACCGTTTCACCGATGTCGTCGTGCGGTCGGGCGATGCTTCGCGCCTGTGGGGTGAGACGCTGTCGATGTGCAAGAACATCCCGTCGCCCATGAGCGCGTTTGATGGGTTCATCCTGATGGCCCCAATAGTCACTCTGCGCGGAAAGCAGGAAGTTATCGATTTCTACGAGATGCTCAAGCAGGAGCTTGAGGGCCGGGTGACAAATGGAGTCGCTGCCACGCCGGGAGAAACGTATCGTCTCCTGTGGGACAACCTTCCCATCTGGTTCAAGATGCGCGATTTGTCGGAACGGTTCATCGACCTGAAGGCGTGCATTGTCGCGTCCACGTACCTGAACGCATGGGCGCTTTACGAACTTGACGCGACTGACCCTGTTGACGGGATCGCGCGCGCATATGCGTCTGCGTTCGTCAATGAGAGCATTCAGCACCGCGCGAACCTGATGCGTGATATAGTCGAGCAGTATTCGGTTGACGGAATCATATTTCATTCCAACCGGAGCTGCAGGCCGTATTCACTCGGGCAGTATGACATTAAGGAGATGCTGACCGAATCGACAGGAGTGCCGGGCATCCTTATTGAAGCCGATATGAACGATGAGCGCGCGTATGCCGAAGGTCCGGTATTCACGCGCATTGAGGCATTCATAGAAACACTCAAGCCGCGGCGGGAAGCGACGGTATAGTGAACAAGGGCGCACAACCGTGCGTTCTTGCAGAATTCGTGCGAGGTGTACGAAGCCCTCGGGCGGCAAGTGAAACTGTCCCGCAATTCACAACGGGGGACATTCATCTGTAGGTGTGAATTCATTCGCATGGGTTTTCCGGCCTGTTTTCACGTCGTGTATGCGAATAAATTCGCACCTACAGAATTACGGGCCAGTTTCAACTGGGACTCTCTCTTCTTCTATGGAAACACAACGCCCTCCAAAGATTCAAGCCACCAGCCGCGCGAAAGATATCATGTCGGCGTACTATCTCGAGGCGAAGAATGCGGCTGAGAACGGGCGCAAGACCGCTTGGGTAAACGGAGGCGGTCTGGTCGAGCTGCTTGTCGCGATGGACGTGATGCCGGTGTACCCGGAGAATCACGCGGCGATGTGCGGCGCATACAAGATGGGGGCCGAACTCTGCGAGATTGCGGAGGGAATGGGCTATTCGCGCGATTTATGCTCATACGCCCGCTGCGACATCGGCTCGGCGGTCACGGGCAAGAGCCCTATCATGGGACTTCCGAAGCCGGACTTTCTGCTCTGCTGCAACAACACGTGCGGCATGGTCACCAAGTGGTACGAAGCGCTTGCACGGCTTTTCAATGTGCCTCTCGTCTACATTGACACTCCTTTCATTCACGATGACCTCACCGAAAACGCCCTGACTTACACGAAGCGCCAGATTTTCCGTGCTATCGAGCAAATGGAATCACTCCTTGGCACGCGATTCGAGATGGACCGGCTCTGTGAAGTGGTCACACATGCCGCCAAGGCGACGCGGCTATGGGGCGACATATTGGCCATGTGCCAACATATACCCTCACCGATGACCGCTTTCGACGGATTTATCCTGATGGCTCCAATTGTGACGCTCCGGGGCATGCCGGAGATTGTGGATTTCTATGAATTGCTCAAGGCCGAGTTGGAAGAGCGGATGACGCAGGGCATCGCAGCCATCCCGGGCGAGCGCTATCGCATCTTGTGGGATAATCTGCCGGTATGGTTCAAACTCCGCGATTTGTCGGAGAGATTCCTGAAGTTGAAGACATGCATCGCCGCCTCTACCTACGTGAGCGGATGGGCCTCGTACGAACTCGATGGGAAAGAGCCGATTGATGCAATCGCGCGGGCATACTCGTGCGCATTCATCAACCGGAGCATCGAGTACCGTGCGGAGATGCTCCGGCACCTCGTCGAGGATTACTCGATTGACGGAATAATATTCCACTCGAACCGAAGCTGCAGACCATACTCGCTTGGACAGTACGACATGAAAGAGATGTTGTGGGAGCGCGCGCGGGTACCGAGCGTTTTGGTCGAAGCGGACATGAACGATGAACGCACATTTGCGGAGGGGCCGGTTCTCACTCGCATCGAGGCATTCATAGAAACACTCGAGCCGAAACGGGCCGTGGGAGCAGCGTAGCGGCCTTCTAATCGTGCTTTTGTGGGTTTTCTGTAGGGGCGCAGCATGCTGCGCCCCTACAGAAAGATATGCGCCTGTACTTGCAAACACAGTTATGCAAAACTCGAGCTTGCGTATCGAACTTCACCTCGCAACTCATTTAAGAAGAATCCCCCTCCCCCCTTTGCCAAAGGGGGAATAATCGCCTCCCCCTTTGAAAAAGGGGGACTGAGGGGGATTTGAGCTGAGAAAGATGTAACGCAAATCTATGCAAGATAGGACGAGCGGGAGGAGTCGATGAGTTTTCAGTTGACCGAAGAGCAGGAAAGCCTGCGGCGAACCGTTCAGAAATTCGCCGAGAAGGAAATCGCGCCGATAGCCGCGGAGGCCGAAGAGAAGGCGGAATTCCATCGCGAGATTTTTGAGAAGCTTGCCGACATCGGCCTGCTCGGCATCGCGTGCCCGGAAGAATACGGCGGCGCTGGCCTCGACTATTCCACGTACATAGTCGTGGTTGAAGAAATTGCCAAACACTGTCTCGCCACCGCAGTCGGGCTCGGCGTGCAGAATCTCCCTCAGATAATGATAGACCGCTTCGGCACCAAGGAGCAGAAGGAGAAATACCTCTCGCCGTTGTCTTCAGGCAAGAAGCTGGGCGCGTTCGCGCTGACCGAGCCCGGAGCAGGCTCGGACGCGTCCTCGCTCAAGACGAGTGCAGTTCGCGACGGCGACGGTTATGTTTTGAACGGGACAAAGGTGTTCATCACTCACGGCGGCGTGGCCGATATTTACCTCGTGATGGCGAAGACGCAGCCTGAGAAGGGGGCACACGGCATCAGTTCATTCATCGTGGAGGACGGTACGCCAGGGTTCTCGTTTGGGAAAGTTGAAAAAAAGATGGGACTCCGGGCATCGCCGACTCGCGAAATCATTTTCGAGGATTGCCGCATCCCGCGCGAGAGCCTCGTCGGCAAGGAAGGAGACGGTTTCAAGATTGCCATGATAGCGCTCGATTCGGGGCGCATTACCATCGGCGCAGCAGCAGTCGGAGTCGCTCAGGCGGCGCTCAATGAAGCAGTAAAATATGCAAAGCAGCGCGAGCAGTTCGGCCAGCCGATAGCGAGTTTTCAGGGCATACAGTTCATGCTTGCGGACATGGCCACTTCGATTCGGGCGGCGCGCAATCTGGTTCGCGAGGCCGCGTATCTGAAGGACAGCGGCCAAGCGTTCTCGCATGTGGCCGCAATGGCGAAGCTGTACGCGACCGATACCGCGATGAAGGTGACGACGGATGCCGTCCAGATTTTCGGCGGGTACGGTTACATGCAGGATTATCCGGTCGAACGGTTGATGCGCGCGGCGAAGGTGACGCAGATTGTCGAAGGCACAAACCAGATTCAGCGTATGGTTATTGCCCGGAATTTGTTGAAATGAAGCGGGGGAAAGCAGCATCATGAAGGGCTTGATTGAGACGACAGCCGAAAAAATAGCGACGGCCAATAAGGTAGTCGCGCTTACGGGCGCGGGGATTTCTGTCGATAGCGGCATTCCCGCGTTCAGGGGCGCGCAAGGGCTGTGGGACAGGTATGACCCAATGGAATATGCGACCATTCACGCTTTCCTTTCCAATCCGGTGAAAGTGTGGAAGATGCTTCGCGAACTCGGGGAAATCGTCGGCGACGCAAAGCCGAACGCGGGGCATCTGGGTCTCGCCGAGCTCGAGACACTCGGCAAACTGAGCAGCGTCGTCACGCAGAATGTGGACGGACTGCATCAGGCCGCGGGAAACTCGTGCGTCATCGAGTTTCACGGAAACGGCCGCAAGCTCGTATGTCTTTCGTGCAAGCGGAAATATGACCGCGAGGACATGCCCGCCGACGCGTTCCCGCCAATGTGTGCTTGCCTTAATATTCTCAAGCCCGACGTTGTTTTCTTCGGTGAGATGATTCCCATGGAGGCATTTGTGGCGGCGCAGGCGGAGGCAGAGGGCTGCGACGTCATGATGGTAGTCGGCACGTCTGCGCAGGTGGAGCCGGCAGCGAGCTTGCCATATGTGGCCAAATCGCACGGCGCGACAATCGTTGAGGTTAATCCCGAGCCCACGCCGCTGACCCACACTCTCGCCGATATAGCGATTCATGAGAGCGCGACGACGGCGATGCCAGTGTTGGCGGCGGCAGTCAGAAAATTGTTGCAACAGATGTAGCGTCATTCATTTCCATCAACGAGACACAGTAGTGCGGAGGCGAATACTTGCGGGAGGATTCAGATGGACACACTCGAAGCAATCAAGACTCGGCGCAGCATCAGACAATACAAGGACACGCCGGTCACGGATGAACAATTGAAGGCAGTGCTCGAGGCCGTTCAGTGGGCTCCTTCGTGGGCAAACACGCAATGCTGGGAACTGGTCCTGGTGCGTGACCCTGCCGTTAAAGAGAAACTTGCGGGAACGCTGGCGCCGGGCAATCCATCGACTGACGCCATTAAGAAGGCGCCAATTGTCATTGTCGCATGCGCGAAGAAGGGTCAGGCCGGATATTATAAAGGTCAGGCCATCACGAGCAAGGGTGATTGGCTCATGTACGATATGGGGCTTGCGATGCAGAATTTGTGCCTTGCTGCCCAATCACTCGGGCTCGGCACGGTCCACATCGGCGCGTTTGTCCCAGAGGACGCGGAGAAGGTAGTCGGTGTGCCCGAGGGAGTAACCGTTGTCGCGATGACGCCGCTTGGCGTGCCAGCGGCCGAGAGCCGTGCGCCAAAGCGGCGTGCAATCGAGGAATTCGTTCATCACGATAAGTACTAACTGCCACGTTTCGAGAATCCCATAGCATTCAGTTGGGAAGCGCACGGGCGACCCATCGGGTCGCCCCTACGGCTCTGCATGTTGGCCGGCAAGGGACATGCTGAGGTTAACTAGGAATCCATGAAAAGGCTCAATCCTGAGAAAACGGCGGCGTTTCAATTCGAGCGGGGGCCGGTCGGTTGTTTGCTCACGCACGGCTTCACGGGCTCGCCGTTCGAGATGCGCGAGCTGGGTGAATACCTGGCAGGCAAAGGGCTAACGGTTCTGGGCAAGCCGCTCCCCGGGCACGGGACGTCCCCACATGATATGCTTCGCACGAATTGGTATGATTGGTATCATGCATGCGTTGAAAACCTTGCGGAGCTGAACGCCAGATGCGAGAAGGTGTTCCTTTGCGGCATGTCCATGGGCGGAACGCTCAGCCTGCACGTGGCTGCCCACTATGCGAGTCGATACAACATTGCCGGAGTCGCCGCGTACGCCGCTCCGCTCTACCTGAAAAACCCGCTGCTGCCTGTTCTGCCGGTCGCGAAGAGATTCATGAAGTTCAAGCCGCCGTCGGAAAGCGATGTTGCTGACCCCGTGGCTCGTGACCGGCAAGAAAGTTACGACCGCGTTCCCCTCGAGTGTATCTCATCGCTTCTCGAATTGCTCGCCCATGTGAAACATGATTTGCAGGACATCACCGTGCCGGTGCTCCTGGTCCAAAGCACGAAGGACAACACGGTTCACCCGCCAAATGTTCGCCTTATCCACAAGCTGCTTGGCAGCCGTGACAAGACTCTGGTCGAGGTGGAGAAATCCTACCACGTTGTGACCGTGGATTATGATAAAGAGCTCGTGAAGGAGAAGACGTACGAGTTCATCCGGCGCGTCGGAAACCTCGTATGAGTGAGCCTGCTGAAAGACTTCTCGCCCGCCTTGGCATTCATCGCATCGAGACGCCGAGCCCGTTCTCGGCCGTCACAACCAATTCCTACTTCATCGATGGCGACGAGCCGACGCTCATAGATTCCGGCCTGGCCACCGAAGAGGCATACGAGTCGGTCCTTGCCGGACTCGCGCACATTGGACGAAAGATCGCCGACATCAAACGGATTATCCTGACGCATGGCCATGCCGACCATAGGGCGCTGGCGCCGCGGATCGTCGAGGAAACGGGCGCGGAAGCGTTCTGCCACCCTTTAGAAATTGGAAAGGTTACTTACGTCTCTCAGGAGCAAAAGACGCGTGTCAACAGCGAGGCGACAGCGTTCTTCCGCACGATGGGAGTTCCTGAGGAATCTATTCCTGCGCTTGTCGAGGGGCCGAAGAGCCCAACCATCAAGCCACGACTTAAACATGTCTCGTTTCTTAATGACGCCGAGGAAATCCAGCTTGGAATGGTCAGTCTGCAGGTGCTCCATACGCCGGGACATTCGTCCGGCTCAATCTGCCTCTATGAACCCGATAATCGACTGCTGTTCACCGGCGACACGTTGCTCCCAACCTCCCGAATCACCGCACTGATTGAGCTTGACATGCTCCTCAAGAATCCGGAGTATGACCCGCTTAAGCAACATCTTGAAAGTCTCCAGCGACTGTTTACCTTGCAAGCAGCACATGTGCTTCCCGGTCATGGAGAAGACTTCCATGAGTACGAATCGGTCGTGCGCGAACTTGGCGACCGCCATGAGAAGAGGCAGCGCCATATTCTGCGTGCGCTCCGGCACGAACCACGCACGCTCTATGAAATTTGCCGGTCAGTCTTCTTGTTCGCATCTCCCGACGACCTCTTTCTCGCCCTCAGCGAGGTGCTGGGAAACATCCAAATCCTATTGCAGAAAAGGATAGTGACGGAACACTATCGGGAACGCATAGCGTACTACGAAAAAGCATAATTTCTTTCCGCCGGCATGAGAACCCCTGGCGAACGAGCATCCTCACAAGGATATGTCTGCGATTCGTTCAAGGTACTGCACACTTCATCCAGAGGCGAAAGCGCGGCATTACTGCCCACATTGCATGCGGTTTCTGTGTGAAGCATGCATCGAAGAGTTGCCGTAATAATTTTCAAGCCAATTCTCATTCCTCTTGACAAATCCCCAAAGCCATTGTATACTGTATTACAACAGTAGACAGTAAATTCAATTGCATTCAGGGACTATACCATGCTTCTCAATATCAGCCATGTCGACGGCGTGCCCATTTACTTCCAGATAGCACGCGAGATCAAGCACTCGATAGCCGTGGGTTCGCTGCGACCCGGCGAGCAGCTTCCGTCCGTTCGCGAGATTGCCGCGCAGATTACGGTAAACCCGAATACGGTCGCCAAGGCGTATCGCGAACTTGAAGCGGAAGGAATCGTCGAAACCAGGCGAGGGACCGGCACTTTCGTTTCAGAGCAGAGAGTCGCCATCTCGAGAGAAGAACGGGCTCAAATGGTAGGCAAGCTGATAGACAGAGCACTCGATGAGGCCAACCATTTGCGGATGGACAAGAGCGAGTTGAAGCGTCTTTTTCTCGAAAGAATCAGAGCATTCAAGAGGGAAAGCGAGGAAAACCGGGAGGCCGGGAAATGAATGCTTTCGCCATCGAGACGAACAAGTTGACCAAGAGATTTGGCTCGGTGTTCGCGGTGAATGAGCTCGACCTCCAGGTTCGTGTGGGAAGCGTGTTCGGTTTTCTCGGCAGAAATGGAGCGGGCAAGACAACCACCATCAAGACGCTGCTCGGCCTCATCAAGCCCACTTCCGGCTCCGTCCACGTGCTCGGCATGGACCCGATAAAGGACGGCATCGAGGTAAAACAGCGGGTCGGATATGTGGCCGAGAACCAGAAGATGTATGACTGGATGAAGGTGAAGGAAATCATCCGATTCACTTCCGGTTTCTATCGCGATTGGGATGCTGCTATCGCCGCCGACTTTTGCAAACGCTTTGAGCTCAACCCATCCGCGAAAGTCGGAAGTCTCTCGAAAGGTCAGCAGATGCGCCTGGCGCTGATGCTCGCGCTCTCTTCGCGGCCGCAACTGCTCATCCTGGACGACCCGACGATGGGGCTCGACCCAATCACGAGAAAGGAATTTCTCAACGACATCGTCATGGCGCTTCAGGAAGAGGGCAGGACGGTCTTCTTCTCCACCCACATCTTGAGCGAACTCGAACGGGTTGCCGACACCGTCGCAATCATTGACCGCGGAAAGCTGAAAGTTGCGGGCGAAATCGACTTGCTGAAGACTACGGTGAAGAGCGTTCGCCTCACGTTCGAGAATTCTCCACCGAACGATATCCTTATTGACGGCCTGCTGAGAGTGCAATCCGATGGGCGGGATTGCCTTCTCACGTTGACCGATTTCAGTGAGGACAAGCTCGGCCAACTGAAACAGCGATACCAGCCGATGCGCGCGGAAGTCTGCAACCTCAGTCTGGATGAGATTTTTGCCGAATACGTTCTGAGCCGATAGGAGACATGGCGTAGCGCAGCCGGACCAACCATCGTCATTGCGAGGAGCGTAGGGTCGCAGACCCAGGCGACGAAGCAATCTCTGCATCATATTGAGATTGCTTCGCTCGGGCTTACGGCCCTTCGCTCGCAATGACTGTGTATCGGAAAGCACGACGAGAGTTCAAGATTTCGAAAGTGAGTAGTGCAGATGCTCTGGTGGAAGGAATGGCGCGAGACAAGATTCGGATTCTTGACCGCGCTGTTCTTCATCACAGGACTTGTGTGGACGCTCCCTCCCACAATAACCTTGTTGGATGAATATTGGCTGGGCATATTCCTCATGGCATACACAATCGGGATGGCGGTGATTCTCGGCTCAGGCGCAGTGGCAGCCGAGATAGATGCCGATACGATGCAGTTCATAATGTCCAAGCCAGCCAGAAGATGGAGCATCATTGGAACAAAATATGCGGTGCGATTGACCGAGACTGCCGCCGCTTTCATCGTTCCTGTACTCATCCAGATAAACCGAGATAATGTCGAAATGTGGATGTGGGTTCCACCCTACCTGTTCCTTAAGTACATCGCTTGCGCGACCCTTTCTGTCGTTTTCGCGTTCTCTATAACATTTCTGTTCTCAGTCATTTTCAGGAAACAGGCGCTTTGCGCTTTGGCCGGAATAAGTGCATTGCTCGCTTATCTTGGAGGTCGCGCAATGGATGTATTGAAGCAAGTGTACGAATCGCAGCCCATAGATTTGGAACTCTATGTTCTCACGACGCTCTGTGCGGCGGCTTTTCTCGCAAGCCTAATTCTGTTCAAGAATAAAGAGGTCTGAAATGCTCTTCTGGAAAGAGTGGCGCGAGATTCTGTGGCTGGTTGTCCTGTCGCCTGTAGCGCTCTGCGCCATCTCATTTATCAGATGGGAAGGTTGGCGCCCGGAGTTTTATGAGTTCCAATTCTGGGTCAATGCAATATTGTTCCTCCCGCTCGCTGCCCTCTTCTTAGGAGCAGGAGCCATGGCAGCAGAACGAGAGAGGGGAACATTTGATTCATTACTCGCGAGGCCTGTCAGCCTGCTGAGGGTCTTTGTGGCCAAATTTGTGGTCAGGTTTGTGGCTGTCTTCCTCGTATTGCTGACCTCGGGCGTTCTATTCTGTCTTCTCAGACCCACGCACAACATTGAGATAATTGACCTTGTAAAAGGGTTCGCCGTTTTCCTTTCAGGCTTGTTCTTCCTATTGGCCATATCCTTGTGCGCTTCGTGCCTCAGCGACACGCAGGGGAAAGCTTTCATCGCCAGCATTACCACGCTTTTGGCATTGATTTTCGTTATTAATTACACGCCATTCTTCAAATATACATGGTGGTGGAGAAGCTCGAGCGGACCGACGTGGGTCGAGTATGCGGCGTTCTATGTAAGCCTCTCGATACCAGCGCTGATGGTCGGCGGCACAATCTTCATGCAACAGGCAGCACTGCACTATAGATGGAGAGTCCTGGCGGTCGTCGCAGTCATACTCGTCCTCATTTTCGTACGGTCGGTTTCCACAACCTTCTCGTTGTTTGCAGGAGCGGCGAGCTCAGGCGACCTGGAACTCGTTCAGCTCGCCAGGAGCCCCGTGTACGATATTCTGGCAAAGATTTCTTCCTTCCAGAATACAGCACGCTCGCAGCAATTGAGAGAATTCCTGGTAGTCGCCACCCGCAACGGTATCGAGCGTGACCTGATAAAAGAACTCTCAAACAGCGACCCAAAGATTCGGGCGATGGCCATTCACATTCTAGAAATGCGAAAATCGGCACAGGCCGCTCCCGCCGTGACGCCGCTCTTGAAGGACCAGGACAGGGAGGTGAGGTATTGCGCCACGATGTTTGTCCAATCCCTAAAATATGAGGAGGCAATGCCGGCGCTTCTCGGCCTACTCGACGACCCGGTGAGCAGCGTCAGAGAGCGAGCGGTTTCTGCCTTGGCGGAAATCGAAGGAAAGGACGCAGGCCCGAGAATAATGCCGCTTCTCGACGACGAGAATCCAAGAGTGCGGGTAGCGGCCGCATTATCGCTAGGTCGTATGGACTATGGAGAAGCCGCGGACAAGATTGCGATGATGATGTTTCAAGACCCCGTGGACTATGTAAGACGCCAGGCTGCAATTTCGCTTCGATACTTGAAAAGCTCGCCGGCCTGTGATGCACTGATTCAGGCACTTGAGGATGACGACTCCAGACTGGTGGAAAATGTGGTTTATTCCCTTGGAGAACTACGATGCGAGGCGGCTGTCGGGCCTTTGGTGGACGGACTGCGAACACATCTCCATGTTGCGCAGGCGCTGAAAGAAGCAAGAAGGCGCGGCCAAGAGCATCCTCTTCGGCCGAAGTATGGACACGGTAAGGTAGAAATTCCGGAGTTGGGATTCTCCGCCAGATATATTGCGGCCATGTACCCGTCGATACTTGCGACTCTTGTGAAGATAGATAGTCCGGCTGTCAAGCAAGCTCTCAGACAACTCTTCACCGATTTTGACCGCTTTCCCCAACTCAAGTTACAGGCGGCGATTGCGCTTGCCGAGCTGGGTGACGCTACGGGGATCCCATACATAAGGGAACGATTGGCCGAGGACGCCAGCCAGCAGAAGCCAGGCTGGGAAATGAGGGAGCATGCGATGAGGCTTGCGAAGGCAGGAGAATACTCCGCCGTTCCTTTGCTTATTCCATATTTGGACGAAGGGTGGCCCGAGGAAAGATATATGTATGGCCAAATTCTGGAAGAGCTGACCGGGAAGAAGTATGGCTGGGATTCGAAGAGATGGAGGAAATGGTGGGAAAAGAACAAAGATGAGCTTCTGAGCAAACCGTTTGAGGCCAAGGACGAACACAGGAGGGGATAACAATGAAACGCGCATGGTCTGTTTTGATTCTCGCTATCGTGATTCTCTGCACGGCGGTGTGCACCGCCAACGCCATTGAGGTCTCGCCGGATATGGAGGGCTACTTCAAGGTCGGCTACACCGACGGCAATACGTATGCCGTGAGGCTCGAGCTGGGCGAGGGTGCAGTGAAAGCCTACATTCTGCCATACGACTTTCTCTATCTCGGCATGGTCGCAGAGGACGGCATTTACTTCTCCGACCGGAACAATCCGAACAGATGGGGAGTGCTGAGGGAATTTGACGGCAACACGGCTCTCATCACCGGGCATGACGCAGATGCGGGCAAGACGCGCGAGTTTTCAGCCATCAGAATAACCGAAGAAGAAGCAGTGGAAATCGCCGAAGAAACCCGCCAAAGAGATGCAAACGATGGATGCGTCCACAACCTCAAGCAGCTCGGGCTGTACCTGCATCTGTTCGCGAAGGATCATGACGGCGAGCTTCCCTATGACCTTGCAGAGCTCTTTCCGGAATATGTCACGGACAAGAGCGTTTTCGTGTGCCCTTCGCGCGGAGGCGAGTTCAGGGATTTCGAAATGGATTACGAATACATCCCCGGCTTTCGGAGCAATAGTCCAAATGCCTCTCAGGAGGCGGTGCTGATTGAGGTAGGGGGCAACCACACCTCTCCAACGGATTCCTATCACGTCCTCTATTTGGACGGTCATGTCGAGGGAAAGACAAGATAAGCCCTGGACATCCGGCATGCCCTTTTCTTATCAGCTTCCCTTTCCGCTAGTCTACCTCGGGCTCTTTTGTCTCATATCTTTTGCCGTGGTGCCGCTCGTCGTGCGGGCATTTATTGTTATGCAGTTCAGAATAGGAAAACGACCTCTTACTTCCGAGGATTTGATCGCCTCCATGTCCGGCAGCATCATGGGTGTTTCTGCGTCTTAAGTAGGCGCGGCTTCATTTCCGAGTTCGCACTTCAGTGATCTCCCACAAAAGTGAGGACCCCGTTTTCATTCCCACACTCATCTTCTCGAGTACTGAGCAATCCTATCTCTACGGCCGCTGGATAAGAGCAGTTGAATGATGAGAATGTGCGCTGCGCGTGCGCACGATATATGCACTGCTTTCTGATAAAATTTACCTTTACCATCCGTGCAGATAGCAAATCACTCTTGACGGAAGTCTTGGTTACGGTGGGAAGCTTCTTGCCCTGCTTGTTTCAATCGGCGTACCCTTGTTTTTCTTTGAGTTTTTTTGATATTATCTGGGCACACAAATTGCTCGACCAGTGCAGTCTCACCATGCGAGAGGGAGGAGAAAGGTCAATGGGAAAACTTGACGGAAGAATCGCAATAATCACCGGCGCCGCAATGGGAAATGGCGAAGGCATCGCAAGAGTAATGGCCAAGCACGGTGCACACGTCGTGCTGTGGGATATTTCGGAAAGAGTCTACGAAACAGCCAAATCAATACAATCGGGCGGGCGCGAAGCGACCCCTTATAAGGTGGATGTGAGAAGCTTCGAACAATGCAAAGAAGCGGCCGATGACGCCATCGCCAAATTCGGCAAGGTCGACGTCCTCTGTAACAATGCCGGGGTGACTCGGATGGTTCCCTTTCTCGAAATGTCCGATGAGGTGAGGGACTTTCAATTTGATGTCAACATCAAAGGCGTTTGGAACTGCACGAAGGCTGTCCTTCCCAACATGAAACAGAACCAGTATGGTCGGATCATTATCATGTCGTCGGTGACGGGGCCAATGGTCGCAAACACGGGCGAGACGGCATATGCGACAACCAAGGCCGCCTTATGGGGATTCACAAAAGCGCTCGCGATCGAAGTCGTCAAGGACAACATCACGGTGAACGCGATTTGTCCGGGCATGATACGAACGCCTATGGTGGAAAATGAAGCGAGAAAGTTCAGTCCGGACGACCCGGACTCGGTTCTCGACATGATAGCGAGCACAATCCCGATGGGCAGACTCGGGAATCCTTTGGAGATTGGAGAGCTGGCCGCGTTTCTTGCCTCCGACGAGTCGAGCTATATCACCGGCGCCCACGTTGTCATTGACGGCGGCAATTCCTTGCCCGAAATTCCGATGCCGTAGCCGAGTCCAATACGCTGGCGATAAAACTCGAGCAAGATGCAGGGGCGGACCTCGCCCCCTGCACTAATAAGGTTCAGCTTTCTGAATTCCTGTGTGATTCTTCCGACGTAGTCATTGCGAGGGAGCAAAGGGTCGCAGACCCGAGCGACCGAAGCAATCTCATCGGCAGCATTTGGAGACACATAAAGAGATTGCTTCGCTCGGGTCCGAGACCGTCGGGCTTAAGGCCCTTCGCTCGCAATGACGGTTTTTCGGTTGCGCCTATGCAGTGCTGTGGAACATCAGTGCTTATTTACCATTATCAATGGTCAATATTTCTTGCGGACATCAGTGAAAGGAGATTGCATGTCTGAAATCATTGAAGGGAAATCATACGTTTTTCTTTCGCCCTCCAAGATAATTTTCGGGATGGGCGCGGCGAAATCGGTAGGCGATGAAGTGAAGCGATTGGGCGGGAGCAAGGTTCTGATCGTGACCGACTCAATTTTGCTGAAAGCGGACGTGATCCGGCCTGTGGTCGAGTCGCTGGAAACCGCAGGAATCCCGCATGTCATTTATGATGGCGTGGAGCCGGACCCCCCGACGGAACTGGTGGACGAAGCGACGGACAAATACCGCAAAGAACGTTGTGACTTGGTGGTCGGTATTGGCGGAGCGAGTTCGCTCGACGTGGCAAAGGGCGTTTCGGTCGTGGCCACGAATTCAGAAAAAGTTATGGACGTATGCGGATTTGAGCAGGCCACCAAGAGAGCCGCGCCAAAAATTCTTCTCTCGACTACGCATACTGCCGGAGGAGAATTGAGCCCCTATGTCATCATGCACATGTCACGGGAAGACCACAGCCTCATGCCGATCGTGAGCGAGTATGCGATACCTGAAGTGGCGATCATGGACCCGCTTCTTACCGTTTCGATGCCGCCGTCGGTCACGCTCGAGACCGGCTTAGATTCGCTTGTAACCGCCATCGAGGCGCTTGTCGCCGCAAACGCGAATCCGTTCTCGGACGTTTTTGCGGAGCCGGCTATCAAGATGGGGACCGAGTACCTTCCTGTTGCCTGGGCAAAAGGGTCGAATCTGACCGCCAGGTATTTTATGTGTCTCACGGCAACGTTTTCCGGCATAGCCTTCGTGGCTTCGAGTGTTGGAGCGGTACATGCGTTATCGTACGCCATCGGGAGCGCGTATCACCTTAGTCATGGCCGCTCGCTTGCCGTGCTTCTCCCTCACGTTATGAAATTCAACCTGCCCGGGAATCCGTCGAGATATGCGCGCGTCGCTGCTCTGATGGGGAAGAGCATAGAAGGACTTTCCCTGATGGAGGCCGCGCAGTTGGCCGTCGAGGGCGCCAAAGAAATTCTGCAGACCTTGGGCGTCTCCACTCGATTGCGCGATTACGGCGCATCCGAAGGGGACCTGCCTCGTTTAGCCGACGAAACGATGGAAACGATAGGCTTTTTCGGATACAATCCGAGGGATTTGGATGAAGAAAAGATACGTGGGATCTATCAAGCTGCATATTGACGCAGATGCGACAGTCAGGCATTGTGGAGGAGATGTTATGAGCGAGAAGAAAATAGTGTATCCCTATATCCCCAACTCGGTCAGCACGGTCAAGGCGCAAATGATGAAGGAAGTTGGCATCAGCGACATCATGGAATTATATGATGAAATCCCTGAACATTTGCGGTTCAAGGAAAAGATGAATCTGCCCGAGCCGATTCTGGATGAATATTCCATACGAAAACATGTCGAAGGCCTGCTGAATAGGAACAAGAACTGTTCCGAATATCTCAATTTTTTGGGCGCCGGCTGCGCACAGCATTATGTGCCCGCAGTATGCGACGAAATCAACGGCCGCGGCGAGTTCCTGACAGCATATTCGGGGTTTTTCTGGGGCGACCATGGCAAATGGCAGGCGTGGTTCGAATACCAGAGCCTGATGGGCGAATTGCTCGATATGGACCATCTGAGCGTTCCGCAGTATGACGGCGCGCAGGCGGCTGCATCCTCCCTGCGAATGGCTTCAAGAATCAATGGACGGAAAGAAGTTCTCCTGCCAAAGACAATGAATCCGGAAATCCTGCTGGTGGTGCGAAACTACTTGAAGGGCGCTGCCGGTTCGGAAATCGCGAGCACGATGATCGGGTTCGACCCAAAGACGGGTCTGCTCGACCTCGATGACCTGAGGTCCAAGATTTCGGACGCGACGGCAGCGGTGTTCATTGAGAACCCATCCTATCTCGGGATGATCGAAAGTCAAGCTGAAGAGATTGGGAAGATTGCCCGCGAAAATGGCGCTGAGTTCGTCGTCTATACTGACCCAATTGCGCTCGGCATGATTGCTCCTCCCGCCCATTACGGCGCTACGATAGCGTGCGGAGACCTTCATCCGCTTGGAATTCATATGCAATGTGGCGGGGGACAGGGTGGGTTTGTCGCAACACACGACGATATGGAGCATGCATCGCAATTCAAGGACTTCGTCGTCAGCCTGACTGATACCGTCGTTGAAGGCGAGTACGGCCTCGGGTTGGTATTGCCCATGAATCTTTCGTACCTTGCCCGGGAAGAAGCAAAAGAGTATACGGGCACGAGCACTGGCCTCTGGGCGATCACCGCGGCAGTGTACCTTTCCTTGATGGGACCCAAAGGCATGGAGGAAATTGCCCAAACCATCATGCAAAAAGCACAGTACGCGGCCAAAAAAATCGCACAATTAGACGGAGTCGAATTGCGGTTCAGCTCGCCATTCTTCAAAGAATTCGTTGTAAATTTTGATAAGAGCGGCAAGAGCGTAAAGAAGATAAATAAGGCATTGCTCAAGCACAGGATTTTCGGCGGGAAGGATATTTCGCGAGAATTTCCTGAGTTCGGCCAAAGCGCTCTCTACTGTGTGACGGAGATCATGACGAAGGAAGACATTGATAGGTTGGTTGGCGCTCTTGCGAAAGTTGCAAAATGAATTCTGGGCGACGGATTGCAGACCGCAAGCCTGCTTGAGAAAGGACATACACCCATGGGTAGAAATAGCAAAACATTACTTCGAAAGTTTCATCAGGCTCGTTGGGATGAGGAAATCATCTTCGAACTGAGCGTGCCGGGCGAGAGAGGAATTCTGGTTCCGAGGGCTGAGGATGGCATTCGAGCTGAGGTGGGCGATGGCATATCAGTGATTCCGAACAACCTCAAGAGGGAAAAGCCCGCAGGTCTTCCGGAAATTAATCAGATGCGGGTTCTAAGGCACTTCATGCGGCTTTCGCAAGAAACCCTGGGCGCCGATATCGCTCCAGACATCGGAGAAGGCACGTGCACCATGAAGTACAGCCCAAAGGTTCAGGAACACCTGGCCGCAAGACATCCGGGCATGGTGGAAATCCATCCTTTACAAGACGAGAACACGATCCAGGGAATTTTGGAGATATATTACAAGTTGGAACAGTTTCTGAAGGAAATCTCCGGCCTCACATACTTCTCTCTGCAGCCGAGCAGCGGCAGCCAGGCGATTTATGCGAATGCATCCATTGTGAGAGCATATCATGCATCCAGGGGCGATAATAAGCGGGACGAAATCATCACCACAATGTTTTCACACCCCGTTGATGCTGCCGCTCCCGCAACCGCCGGGTACAAAGTCATCACGTTGATGCCGGGCGAAAACGGCTATCCGGACCTGGGCGCAATGAAAGATGCCCTTTCCGAGCGCACAGCGGGAATCTTCATCACAAACCCCGAAGATACCGGTATCTACAACTCGACGATTGATGAGTACGTGAAAGCGGCTCACGACGTGGGGGCTTTGTGCTCGTACGATCAGGCAAACGCCAATGGACTGCTTGGTATCGCCCGGGCGAAGGAAGCCGGATTCGACCTGTGCCACTTCAACATTCATAAAACCTTCTCGGCTCCACACGGCTGCATGGGGCCGGCCATGGGCGCCATCGGGGTAACCAAGGAACTGGGGGAATACCTTCCCGTGCCCAGGGTGAAGTTTGACGGGAAGAAGTACTATTTAGATTACAAAAGACCCAAGAGCATCGGCCGCGTCAGGTGCTTTTTCGGAAATACTCCGCTCGCATTGAAGGCCTACGCATGGATCATGCAGCACGGCGCTGACGGCCTGAAAGAGGCCGCCGAAATATCGGTTCTCAATAACAACTACATGGAAAAAAAGATACGAGAAATTCCAGGCGTCGTGGTGAAGTACGCCGAGGGCAAGCGCAGGCTGGAACAAGTGCGCTACTCTTGGGAGAAGCTGATGGAGGATGTCGGTGTGGGCACGGATGACGTCGAGCGCCGAATGGTTGACTACGGGCTGCCGCACTATTTCCAGAGCCACCATCCCCATGTCGTGCCCGAGCCATTTACGCTCGAACCTTGCGAATCCTACTCGAAAGATGACATTGACGAGTTTGTGGCGGTTATGCGACAGATATCAAAGGAAGCCCACGAGGACCCGGAACTTGTCCGCAACGCGCCGCACAACGCTCCCATCCACAATATACCGATGCCGGTCATCTTCGACCCTGAAGAAATGGCGACTACATGGCGCAAGTACAAGAGGATGAAGGGAATCAAGTAGTTCTGCAAACGGTATTCGCTGACATATAGAAATGAGAAAATTGGGAGTCATAGTTAATCCCGTCGCCGGCATGGGCGGACGGGTAGGGTTGAAGGGAAGTGATGGCCCCGATATTCTTCGCCGCGCGCGGGAATTGGGCGCACATCCCCAATCTCCCTCGAGGGCGGTCGAGGCACTTAAGGTCGTCTCACGGCTAAAGGATACTATTGCTGTCATCACGTATCCAGCCGAGATGGGAGAATACGAATGCGTAGAGGCAGGCCTGCGGCCGACCGTTATCGGTTACATCCGCAGCACAGAGACCACCCCGCAAGACACCCAAAAGGCTGCCCAGGAGATGGCCGCGGAAAATGTCGACCTGATCCTCTTTGCCGGCGGAGACGGAACCGCGCGTGACATCTGTGATGCAATCGGACAGAAAACGACAGTGCTCGGAATACCAACCGGCGTAAAAATCCATTCGGGCGTGTACGCGGTCACTCCCAAGAGCGCCGGCGAGGTGGCAGCGATGTTCTTGGAAGGTAAATTGAAGGCCACGCGGGAGGCTGAGGTCATGGATATAGATGAGGACGCCTTCCGAAACGGTGTTCTAACCGCGAAACTCTACGGCTATCTCCTGGTTCCCGAGGAAAAGAGGTTTGTCCAGAGTGTCAAGTCTGGAGGTGTTCGCGCGGAAGCACAATCGCTTCATGCCATAGCTGCGGATGTAATTGCCGGGATGAACGAAGGCAATTACTACATCATCGGGCCGGGCACGACAACGCGGGCTATCATGGAGCGCTTAGGGCTGAAAAACACGCTGCTTGGGGTAGACGTCATTCTCAATAAAGAGCTTGTGGCAAATGACGCCAGTGAGAGTCAGCTATTAGACTTGATACAAGGCAAAGAAGCAAAAATCGTTGTGACGGTAATCGGCGGCCAAGGCCACCTTTTCGGCCGCGGAAATCAACAGATCAGCCCACGTGTCATCCGCATGGTGGGAAAGAAAAACATCATCGTCATCGCCACGAAGGAGAAGCTAATCTCATTATCCGGCAGACCGCTGCTGGTGGACACCGGCGATGAAGAGCTCAATCAAGAACTCACGGGCTACATACGAGTGACGACCGGGTTCAGAGATTATGTGATGTACAGAGTGGGTTTCTGAGTCCCGGGCCGGGCCTATACCTGGCTGGATGAATCAATGCCAATTACTCACTTAAGCTTTGGCGGACGAGCGCGATCAGCGGAAAAACCGGAGACTAGACATCACCCGATTCCCGCAGGTGGTGACAAGTCCCGCATCTCTGATATCAACCAGCAAATCTGACCTATTTAAATATTCATGTAAGCAAGAGTTCCGACAGAATTCCTCACTTGTGCCCGTTCTTACTTGCGCCCGTTCTTCAAGAAGTCAAGATTTCGTTTCTTGTTCAGCCGGTTGTGCAACTAACTGAGTCATCATAATTCCAGCGCTAACATCAAGAACGCAAACGTACATTGGCAATCAACTGGAAAACCGGCCATACTATTCTTAAGATAGGATAAGTGCATGCAAAGAGCAGGAGAAGAAACCCATGAAAACTCAAGAACAAAAGACGCAAGAATCACAGGAAAGAAAAGCGTATCGCGAAAAGATGGAGGCTCAGCTCAAAGAATGGAGTGCAAAGATCGACCTACTCAAGGCCAAGGCTGATAAGGCAGGAGCCGAAGCCAAGATCGAGTATCACCAGCGAATCAATGAGCTGCGGCAGAAAAAAGAAATCATGCGCGGACGCCTCGAAGAGCTGAAAGAAGCCAGCGGCGAAGCATGGGACTCGTTGAAGTCGGGTGTCCAAAAAGCTCGCGATGACCTCAAGAAGGGCGTGGAAAGCGCAATCGCGAAATTCAAATAGAACGTTTACGGTTCCTCCCCGTGAAGATAGCCAACAACGTACAGCGAAAAAGATTCAAGGCTGCTGTCATTTCGCAGTTCGTCGCACTTGTACTGTCCGTCTTTGTCACGAGAATTGCGAAAGTGGTACGATAACGAGTGGTGTTACGCCAATCAAATGGTACGGGGGGCCGTTCGCGTCATTACGTCTTCTGTGCTAACCTAAATAAGAGGGAGGTTGCTCATGTTCGGGAAAAGTATCAAACTCTTCAAACTGTTTGGATTCTCGGTCAAGGTGGACATGAGCTGGATCATCATCGCCATTTTGGTCGCCTGGTCGCTTTCTGTGGGGCTTTTCCCCCATCAGTTCAAAGGGCTTGCGGCACGGACCTATTGGCTGATGGGAATTGTGGGCGCTCTGGGACTGTTCGCGTCGATCATATTTCACGAGATGTGCCATTCGCTCGTAGCGCGACAGTTCGGGCTGCCGATGAAAGGGATAACGCTCTTCATTTTCGGCGGCGTGGCCGAAATGGATGACGAGCCACCGAGCGCAAAGGCGGAGTTCATGATGGCTATCGCCGGACCGATCTCCAGCATTGTCCTCGCAGTGGGCTTCTACGCCGTCTCTTTGCTGGGGAAAAGCGCGCCGTGGCCCGGGCCGGTCACCGGTGTCCTCCAATACCTCGGGATGATTAATGGTTTGCTTGCCGCCTTCAATCTTGTTCCGGCATTTCCGCTCGATGGCGGAAGAGTCCTGAGGGCTGCGCTCTGGAGCTGGAAGAAGAATATCAAGTGGGCGACGCGCAAAGCCGCGGCAGCCGGGTCGGCGTTCGGATTGGTCCTCATCATACTGGGCGTATTTAATGTATTGGCCGGACGGTTTGTCGGGGGCATGTGGTGGTTTCTGATAGGGATGTTCCTCCGCGGCGCGGCGAATACGTCTTATCAGCAACTTGTGATACGGCAGGCGCTCGAAGGCGAGCCCATTAGACGCTTTATGGAACCAAATCCGGTCACGGTGCCGCCGTCGATTACAATCAATGAGCTGGTCGAAGACTACGTGTATAAGTACCACTTCAAGATGTTTCCGGTTACGGAGGAAGGTAAGCTCGTCGGGTGCGTCAGCACGCGACAGGTAAAGGAAATACCACGCGAAGAGTGGTCGCAGCGAACGGTTGGGGAGTTGCAGGTGGCGTGTTCGGACGAAAACACGATAGAGCCTGATGCCGATTCGGTCAAGGCGCTTTCGCGGATGCGTAAGACGGACGGCAGCCGGCTGATGGTTGTCGAAAACGGCCGTGTTGTTGGGATCGTTTCCCTCAAGGACCTGCTGCAATTCCTCTCTCTCAAAGTGGAACTCGAAGAGGAATCGTAAACTCGAACAACGGTTCCACGACATCACGCTGCTGCGGATGAGTCGTAAGAAAGGAGAGGCGCAATCCGACGATGCCTGACAATCGTTGGTCCGCCACTGTGGGGAGTCCACTGGGTGCCCTTCCTCGTTATTGGTCCGGTCTTCGCATTATTTTTGGCAGCAACCGCACCTGCGCGGTCGCCTCGCTATCGCAGCGAGGCGGAAAACAGGCACAGGCCGCAACGAAGATTGCATTCGGGGTGTTCTTCTGGACTCTGCTCCTCATTTTGTGCTTCGTGATTTTTGCTTACTATTTATAATGCGTCACAGCAACAATATCAGGCTTATGCTGAAACATGAGGAAGATATGCCATAACGGTTCTCTGCAAACGAGCAAGGAGGAAAGAAGATGCTGCCTTTGAAGAAGATTCTCTGTCCAACGGATTTCAGTGAAGCCTCATACGAAGGCCTGAAAGCGGCAAACGAGCTAGCCCTGCATTTCTCCGCCGAGTTGAGCATTGTCCATGTCATCCCGCCCATCCCCACTCCGGTGGGTCTGAGTCCCGTGGGGCCAGCCGCTCCCGCATCATTCAATGTTCCTTCGTATCAAAAGGAGCTGGAGGAGTCGTCCACGAGAACGCTTCGGGAAGTGGTTGAGCAGAGGGTTTCCAAGAACCTGAGTGTAAAGCGGACCATCGTGCATGGCAGCGCAGCGCAAGAAATCGTACGCGTCGCCGACGAAGAAGGCATCGACCTCATCGTGATCGCCAGCCACGGACAGACTGGCTGGCGGCGAATCATGTACGGTTCGGTGGCCGAGAAAGTCGTCCGCCTTGCCCAACGTCCGGTGCTCGCTGTCCCGGCGCCGCACGATGAAGAATGAAGAAGCTCGACTTGGGCTTGCGGCCAGGCTCGGATCCGCGCATGGGCATTGAAATCATCTGCAATAGACTGACTGGAACCAAAAATGAAAGCTAGTGAATCAGCAATTTCATAAGCAGCGGCAGATGTCAATCACCAGCGAGCTCCTCGATATCGTAACCGGTTTCGAGGCCCTCAAGAAAGGCCACTAGCCGTTTTCCGGGGAAATTCGAAAGTGGGTTGACAATGAACTCGATAGTGACGCTGACAATCAATCCTGCCATTGATAAGAGCGCGAGAGTGCAGAATGTCGTGCCGGAACGAAAACTCAGGTGCCGGAATCCACGATATGAACCGGGAGGCGGTGGCATCAACGTCTCCCGCGCCATACACAATCTGGGCGGGAGTGCGGTTGCGGTATATACTGCCGGAGGATTTGCCGGAAAACTCTTGCAGCACCTGCTCGACCGGGAGGGAATCCCCCATCACGCGATTCCCGTGGATGGTTGGACGCGGGACAACCTGGTCGTGTATGAAGAGTCGACCGGCCAACAATTCCGATTCGGCATGCCAGGGCCGACCTTGAGGGATGACGAATGGAAGAACTGCCTTGCGGAGTTATCAAGCATCGCCTCAAACGCGGAGTATATCATCGCCAGCGGGGCTCTGCCATCGGACGTGCCTGAGGATTTCTACGCGCAGGTTGCGAGACTCGGGAAAAAGCTCAAAGCGAAGGTAGTCGTGGATACTTCTGGAGAGCCGCTCCGCCTCGCTCTGAGCGAGGGCGTATTCTTGATCAAGCCGAATCTTCGAGAACTCACGATGCTGGCCGGACACGAACTTGTGGATGAATCACAGCAGGAGCGGTTGGCTGGGAAAATTGTGGATGACGGCCAAAGTGAGGTGGTTGTGATCTCGCGCGGGGCGGGCGGCGTACTGGCTGTGTGGAAAGAGGGGCATGAACATGTGCGCGCACCCACGGTTCCCATAAAGAGCAAAGTGGGCGCAGGCGACAGCATGGTAGCGGGAATCGTGTTGAGTCTTGCTCGGGGAAGGGCGCTGCCTGAGGCGGTTCGGTTCGGCATCGCTGCGGGAACTGCCGCCGTGATGACGCCGGGGACGGAACTATGTCGGCGGGACGACACTGAGCGGCTTTATGCAATGATGAGTGCTGCGGTCGAATCGTCACGTCAGCATCGCCATCCCGCCAGGCATTGACTTGACCAGAGCGATTGTCAAGTATTGCAGGTTCTGTTCGCCGTGACTTGCATCCGCGCCCAGATGGGTAAAACCTGTAATAAGGGATTACAGAGATCCCAGGCTATCAGGATTGATATCGCTCGAGTAAGAGCGCAGAGCAGGAAAACCGCTCACTGCGGGTAGAGATGGCTCTCCGATAAGTGACGCATGTATGAGAGAAAGGAGAGACAGTGATGGATAGATTGGATATTAATGAAATTGGGAAGCTGCTGGAAATGCGCGACGGATTGCGCGTTTCCCTTTTTATGCCGGCGGAGCGGATGTCATCGGAATCGCGGCAAAACCCGGTTAGATTCAAGAACCTGATAAGGGAAGCCGGAGAAAAACTTATCGCCCACGGCCTTCGCACGCCGGAGGCGAAGGAATTCCTTAAGCGCGCTGACAGCCTCCTCAAAGACAGCAAGTTCTGGCAGTATCAAAGCGACGGGCTCGCGGTATTCCTGTCCGATGACATGTTCCGTTCATTTCGTCTTCCTATCCCCTTCCCGGAACTTGTAATCGTTGGCCAGCGATTCTACGTAAAACCCCTCCTCCCGTTACTGAGCAACGACGGACGATTCTATGTGCTTGCTATCAGCTTGAATGAGGTTCGGCTAATGGAGTGCACCCGATACCATGCGACCGAAGTTGACGTGGTAAACATGCCGAAGAGCCTTGCTGAGGCCATGAAATACGATGACCCGCAAAAACAACTCCAATTCCACACGGGCGCCGCAGCCGGAGGAGGCAAACGCCCGGCCATGTTTCACGGTCACGGAGTTGGAACGGATGACAGGAAGGATAAGATTCTGGAGTATTTCCGCCAGGTAGATAGAGGATTGCAGGGAACGCTCAATACGGATAATGCCCCATTGGTGCTGGCGTGTGTGGACTACCTTTTCCCGATCTATAAGGAAGCGAATACCTTCCCTCACCTGGTGGACAAAGAAATATCGGGCAATCCGGAAGGAGCGCGCGCAGAAGAACTGCAGGAAAAAGCGTGGAAGATTGTCGAGCCGCTCTTCCTCAAGGTACAGGATGAAGCGGCTGCAGAATACAAACGACTAGCGGGAAACGCGCGCGCAACCAAGACTATTGAAGAGATTATTCCCGCTGCGTATCAAGGCCGCATTGGGTCTCTCTTCGTCGCTCTCGGCAGCCAGATGTGGGGACGGTTCAATCCTGACACACGGGAAACCGAGATTCACGAAAAAGAGGAGCAGGGAGATGAAGAGTTGCTAGACCTGGCGGCGGTCCAGACGATACTTCATGGCGGGGCCGTGTACGCAGTAGAGCCGGATGAAATGCCAGACAGCGGACTGGCGGCCGCCGTATTTCGATACTGACGTAACGGTCCTCGTTGGGGCCTCTCCATCCCTCTTGACTATTCTCGCGGACCCCTTTCCGGTCGAGGAGAACTTCTTCCCTTCCTGAATTATGCGACGTCAAAGTGTTTAAGCAATATCTTGATTCCACATCCCGTCACACAGATTCTGGTCTTGCTTGTTGACCGTGTCAGCGTCGAGGCCGAGAGCGGGCGCAAGCCTGAGACTCGTTTTTCAAGTCGCTGCTCCCTGTAAAGCTATTGCGGAAAAGCTCTCGCAGGGTTCATAGTTGTAGTGAGCTTCAATTCCCTGGCGAAACGCAGACACTCTCTCAAACACCCCAGCAATTTGAGATAATGTCGCTCATCACGAGCGCATTATGGAGAGTGCAAAATGGCCGCATTGAATAGGGACGCTGTGGCTTCTTTGGAATTCAACATTTCATGGAAAAGCGACATAGGCAAACACGAGGAGCAATACTATGCGCAAAAAGTGAACTTCTGGCGAGACGTTCTGCCAGTGGAAGCTGACGACTTATTGTCCGAGAGTAGAGGCGGCGCGGGAATCAAGCTTTCATTTTCCGGCGAGGACCGCCCGGCCTATGGCCACAACAAGGTCATCAGATTGAGACGCGAGCAGTTTGAGTGCCCGAAGATTGATCATCACGTCGTAAGGCCTCGTGTGGGTCGGTTCTACCCCAGGGGTCTGCTAAAGGGAGTGGACAATGTTTTCAGTGGAAATGCCGAACCGTTTCGCATCGCGGAGGCAGAGGCCTCAAGTCTACTGGCCGACCTCAATCATCCGTTTACAGCAAGACCCTTTGACCTATCGGTATCGGCGCGCAATGTGCGGAAAAAGGCATTCGAAATAGGCGGAGCAATGACTGATTGGTTGGGCGTCGTCACGCAGGGTCCCGGCATGCAGGTCCGCTGGGAAGACAAACCAACGGATTTCTTCTCGGACGACCCCTTTGTTCGAACGGATGAGAATGACGACAGGCGCTTCTATGAAAAACCGAGATTCGTCACCCACCTGGATGACCAGGCATTGGAGCACATCAAGTCGCTCTATGGTACCCTGCTGAGGCCGGGAATGAACGTGTTGGACCTGATGAGCAGTTGGCGGTCGCACGTGCCGGAATCTCTGCGACTCGACTCATTCGTTGGGCTCGGACTGAATGAGAAGGAAATGAGGAACAACCCGCAATTGACTTCCATTGCCGCGCACGACCTCAACGAAGAACCTGCGTTACCGTTTGATGATAAATCATTCGATGCGATTGTCTGCACGGCTTCAGTCGAATACCTGACACGCCCATTCGAGGTCTTTGCCGAGTGTGCGAGAATCCTGAAGCCCGGCGGCGTCTTCGTCCATACGTTTTCCAATCGCTGGTTCCCGCCTAAGGTTGTGAGGATATGGACTGAGTTGAGCGAGTTCGAACGTATGGGGTTGGTGCTCGAGTATTTTTTGCGAACAGGGCGTTACGAGAGTCTGGAGACCCGCTCGATTCGCGGCTGGCCGAGGCCGGTGAGCGACCAGTACTATCCACGAGTCCGTATCTCGGACCCGGTCTATGCCGTTTTCGGAAGGCGGAGCGCCGGCTAATCAGCCGTTTGGGTATCCGAAATTTCCAAGAACGAGGAAGAACATCAGAGGTTGGAAGAGCCGTTTTCCCTGCTGATAATGACTATTCCGAGGTAGCCGTCCACCGTGAGTTGATCACCAGTTTGAATAAGCAAAGTGGCATCTGTCACGCCGGTCACACAGGGAAGCCCGTACTCTCTGGCAATGATGGCGCCGTGAATGAGCATCCCTCCGCGACGTTCCACGATTCCGGCTGCAAGAGGCACTACGAAGGTCATGTTGGGGTCCAGAGCATCGCAGACCAGTACCTCCCCGGCTCGGAAGTCCATGAGGTCAGATAAATGAGCTATAACACGCGCTTTCCCGGTGGCTATTCCCGGACCTGCTGGCTGGCCTAGAATTTGTCTGGCTGTCAGTTGGAAGCCTCTCTTGGTTTTTGGGGGTGCCGCGTCGCCACTCACTGGAGTATAGCCGACGTCAGTTAAAGCTTTTATCACTTCTTGTGCATCAATGTTTGCGGCATCAATCCCGCTTCTCGTTCCTATGCGAGACTTCCCTTCTTGAAGCGCGAGAAACAATTGGGCCTCGATTCTGCCAAGATATATGTTGTCATCGTCCCGGAGCCGATAGCTCGCTCGACCGAGTTCCAAAAGCTCCACAGCATATGTTCTTTGATCTCCCTCAAACTGTGATAAGAAGTTTTCCTCAAGCAAAGTTATGCTGCCAGAGCGGGACTGGCTCTTTGCCCGTCCACGATCCGTCATTTCCAGCAGCAGCTTGATAAGAGCTTTCCTGCCCTGCTGAGGTGAACCCGTACCAACGAAGATGTTCCCGAACTTCTCCAAGAAATCTTCAATTTTTCGGACGAAGTCTTCATCGCATCTCGCATAGTCCTCGTTTCTCAGTTCTTCCGCAAGCGCGTGGTCTGCCCGTAGACTCGCCGCCATTTCTTCGAGCATGCGGTTTCGCTCGACACTTGCCAACTCACTGCCTCGCAGTAGGTCAACGAACTCGTAGGGGTCAGACGGACGCATGACGTCGTTATAAACCTGGCCGAACAATCGCGCCCCATGCGCAAACGGAATGAACTCGGTCCAGTAGACATCTGTCCATCTCTTGTGAATGCTCGAGCGTCTGGCAATCTCTTCTGCCAGTTCCGAGTCAGCTAAAGCCTTCGGATCCCGCTCGGCAAGCGCATTCGCTTCTCTCACCATCCGCGGGATGAGGTCGTGTTCTATCTTTTCGCGTAACGCCTTCAGGTTCTCGAAACTTCTGCGAAGACTCAGATACCATGGCCGTTTGTCATCACGCTGGTCGGGTGAAGCCGTGGTGATCGGACGCGACTGGAGAGCATACAACGCACCCTGCCTGAATGTCCATTCGACGTCCTGAGGCGAACCGAAGATTTCCTCCGCCCTGAACGCGAGCAGAAAGACCTCCGTCACTTCCTCACTGTTCAAGGGTGCGCCGCTGAGCTTTCCCGCCGGCAGCGGTTCGAGACTGACGCCTTCGCGTGACGTAACAAGTGCCTTATTGCGCGTTGCAGTCGCATGAGATACAAGTTTTCGCGTTTTGCGGTCTAGAACCCATCTGTCAGGCTCAACGATGCCGTCCACCAGGCCCTGGTTTAGTCCATACACGGCTTCGATGACGGCTTGCGATTCATCCATCGGATGCTTGCCAAAGACCACTCCCGACTTCTCTCCTTCCACCAGTTCCTGCACAACGACTGCCATAGCGCTTCTCTCAACATCCAATCGCAATTCTTGCCGATAGAGGAGGGCGCGGTCTGACCACAGAGAGGCCCACACAAGACGGATGTGGTCAAGGATGGAATCAATGCCTCTCACGTTCACGTAGGATTCGTGCAATCCCGCAAACGAAGCAATTCCTGAGTCTTCATCCAAAGCAGATGACCTGACCACCACCGCGCTTGACTTGAAACCGGAAGCAATCACACGCTTCAATTGAGCGACAAGCTCTGGGGGAATCGCCGTCTTCAGAAACATGTTTCGGATTCGAAGCGATGCATCCCACATCTCTTCCCATCGCATGTCTTGGAAGTCTTTGCGGCTCAGCTCGAGCAATATCTGTTCGCGCAGTCCCGTCGAGGATACGTAGCTTGCATAGGTATCGGAGGTGATAAGAATCGCATTCGGTACGAGAATGCCGCCCCGCTTTAACTGTGCCAGCGAGAATCCCTTGCCCCCGACGCGGTTCCTGTCGTTCGGGCCTACCGTTTGAAGTTCGATTGCGGGATTTATCATCTCGGGCGCAGTTCCATGACGTTCTGAAATCTATTAACGACAAAATAGCTGTCGACTTTTACTTTGAGCAACGCGCAGTTTGGGGAGGAAACAAATTCCCGCAAATGCGGATGTTTACCGAGGTACAGCTTTAGGAGGCGGGTTCTTTCCCTTGTCCCTACCTCAGTGGTCTTGCCTGTGGCGGTAGCAGCTACTGCCTTGTGAAAGTCGGTCTCTCGGTTGGACCTGTTGTCGATAAGCAATGCAACATTGGGATTGGCCGCCAAATTTGCATACTTGCGCGTCGCTCGAGTGGTCGCGAAAAGCAACTGTTTGAGGTCTGCCGTTGAGGCGAACGCCACAAGGCTCGCATATGATTGCTTCTCGTTGTGTGTGGCCAGCACAGCCAGTTTCTGCGATGCAAAGAGTTCCTTCAACTGTTTTTTTAGTTTCGCTATCTCTGTCAATGGATTTCTCCTCCTCAAAACTGAAGTGGGCTCTCATCTTGCCGTGGATGGCACGGGTGAAAGCATCCTCTACGAGATTTTCCCGAACATCTCTTCCAGCCGTTTTCGGCGGAATCTGAAAATCTCCTGCACTTGTTTGTGAACAAGGAGATCGTTTACGAGCCCCGCGAATATCGGAACCGGAAGGGCGTAGTGAACGATATCCTTGAGCTCAACACCACCCTCCACTTCCTCGAAGTGATGCTGGTGATGCCAGAACCGATATGGTCCGAAGCGTTGTTCGTCGATGAACAGATGAGGCTCGTTGACGTGTGTGATTTCCGTGACCCACTTCACGGGAATTCCCATGAAGGGTCTTATGTAGTACGTCACTATCATACCCGCATACATTGTATCGGGCACCTCTGACGTAATCGTCAAGCCCAGAGACGGTGGAGTGATCTTTGCCAGATTCCTCGGATTTGAGAAGAAAGCCCATGCTTCGGCTATTGATGTCGGTACACGTTGACGTTCTCTGAGACTGAAGAGCCGCACTATCTTTGTCCTCTCCCGAACTCCCTGCAATAACTTGTGCGTTGAGTATAACTTGGCTAATTTCCTCTGTGCAATTCTCCTTGATTGGTCGCATTGCAAACTCAATTGCGCCGGCTCATTCTTTCTCATGTGGAAGGTGCTCTTTGGAGCACTTCATTACTTGGACAGGGGCAACTCGTAGATCCGATGCGTCTTGTAAATTTTCGCTCCCGCAAATTCGAGTATCGAGCGTACCGGCATATTGTCTTCGAGAATCCATGAGTAGTCCGCGACTTTGAATCCTCTTCGAATCGCGTTCTTGAAAGCGACATCCATCATGGCCGCGGCCACACCCGTCCGATGATATTCTCGATGCACGCCCATCATGAAGAGGCGGCCTTTCTTGATACGGGGCTTGTTCCATACCAGTTGTAGCATCTGAATGGGGCCCATTTTCCCGTTGAACTTCTTGAGGGCGACATTGTAATCCGGCAAGAACAAGAGGAATCCGATCGGTTTTCCTTCCAGCTCGCCTATGTAGGCAAGTTCGTCAATAACCAGGTGTTTCATGTGTCTGGCAAAATCGTCGATCTCAGCCTCCGTCAGGGGAACGAATCCCCAGTTCTTGCTCCACGCATTGTTGTACACTTCCTTCACGCGTTCCATCTCGCCGTGAATGTTCTTGAGGTCGACCTGACGAGCGACCACGTGGTTCTCCGCCGCTTTTTCAGCAATCTTGCTCATATATGACATGTTGACTTCGCCGTCGGGGTCCATGATCAAGTAGGAGTACAGGTCACACGCTTTCTTCAACCCGTATGTTTCAAGCAGGTTCGCGTAATAAGGAGGATTGTATGTGCTGAGCATGACGGGGTCAGTGTCGAATCCGTCAACCAGCAAGCCGCATTCATGATTCGTCGTGAAGTTGAACGGCCCTCTCATGACGTCCATGCCCTTTTTCTTCAACCGCTCCCGGGCGGTATCAAGCAGGCGCGAGGCGATATCGAAATCGTTGATTGCCTCGAAGAAACCGAAGGCCCCCATCTTTTCTTCGTGGAAATCTACATAGTTTCGGTCAATGCTCACCGAGATGCGCCCACACGTCGCGCCATCTTTCCGAGCAAGATAGTATTCGGCCTCGGCATGCTGGAAAAACGGGTTTGCGGAACTCAGAAATCTCATCTGTTCCTTGATAATCGGAGGCACCCAATATTCATTCCCGCGATAGATTTCCCACGGAAATTTGATGAACTCCATCATGTCTGCTTGGGACGTAACGCGAACGATGTCAATCGAGCCCGCGCGGGCGGTCATGATTTCTTCTCCTCCTTTTTCGGAAACCAGGGAATGAAAGCCCTTGTCCTTTCGGCATAGCTGCGGTATTCAGGCTGGGCGGCAAGCATCGACTCCTCAAGAAGTGGGACACCGGAAACTCTGAGCAGCAGGAAGGTGATGACAAGCGGGCTGATTATCGCCCACAGGCCATATGGAGTCGCGAGTGCGATGAGGAACATGCCCCACCATACCAGCGATTCTCCAAAGTAGTTGGGGTGGCGCGTGTATGCCCAGAGCCCCCGGGTAAGCAGCTTGCTCTTGTTCGCGGGGTCCGCGGTGAAGCGTGCCAACTGCCAATCTCCCACAGATTCGAAGAAGAATCCGACCGCCCAGACGCATGCGCCCACGATATCAAGCCATACGAGTTGTTCCGGCGTCTTCGAGAGTTGGCCTATCTGCACAACAAGAGAAATTACCCACAGCAGCAGCGCTTGAAGCCCGAAGACCGTGAATAGGCTTACCCACCAGAAACGGTCGCCGTGTTTCTCTCTCATGGTCCGGTAGCGAGGGTCTTCACCTTTTCCTCGATTCCTGAACGCAATGTGGACGGCAAGGCGCAGTCCCCACGCGGTCGTAAGCAGAGAAATCAGCACCTCGCGTCCCCAATAGCCATCGGCTTGGGCAAAGCTTAGCCAGGCAATGACCACGAAACCCAACCCCCAGAAGATGTCAACGATGCTGGCGTCTTTCTTGGCCACACTCAGGAGCCAGACACAAAACATCAGCGCCATTGCCGCTGCGAGATTCGTGCCGAATACAGCCCACGCGGGAGTCATGAGTCGGTCCCTTCACATGCCAGTTCGCGCCCTCAAGAAACTCTGCGCGTTACGCAAGATGGTTGTCAGCTGTCGGTTCGATAAACCAAGATACTATGCCATCTGGCAGCGCCTCATGCAATTGACCGGTGCGGATTCAACGGGTCATAAACGACTCTGCCGGCATGTCGTTCAGAGATTGCAACACGGATTTCTTCGTGTACTGCACGGGTGAGCGGATACGTAAGAAGAATGATGAAAGCCAAGAGGTTACAGACGCACGGCGCCAGACAATAAAGAATGCGGAGCGTGACCTGCACCGTTGCCGACTGTTCGGCATTGGGCTCATACCCGGCATAACCGAGGATGGCAAACGCCACACCTACCCCGAACGCTGCAGCAAGCTTTCTCGTGATTGACCAAATCCCAATATAGTGGCCTTCCCTGCGCTCTCCAGAAAGAAGTTCGTCGTAATCAATGACGTCCGCCTGCATTGCGGACGGAAGCGCGACGGTCGCGCCGAAAGCGGTTCCCGACAGGAACACCAATATGCCATACACCAACGTATCGCCGGGACCCAGAAAGAAAACGCCGAAGAAAGCTCCTGTGTTAATTGCCATCGCGGCCAGCCATGCCTTCTTCCTATCCCATTTCTGTGCGAGAACAACCCATCCCGGCAAAAAGAGAATGCCGGTCAGGAAATAGAGAACAAGAAACAGGTCTGCGTGCGCTGAGCGGAGGATGTACTGGACATAATAAAGAATCAGCACGGCAGGCAGATTATTGCCGAGCGAGCTGACCGTGTTTGCGGTAATCAAGATGAGAAAGGGCCGGTTGCGAATTACGAGGCCAAGGCCCCGTATCATGGTGAATGAGGCCGACGCTCGCTGGTGAATCCTTTCCCGGAGGGATATCACGCACCACCAACCGAACCCTACGATGAGCGGCGCATAAAGAACTGACAGCCAGAAGAATTTGGACCGCTCCCCTTCAGCATTCGGCGGCAACCTGAGAACCCAGGCAACAACTACGGGCGAACTCGCAGCCGCCAGCGTTCCCACAATGAGCGCGCCATCCCTCATGCTGAACAAAGCGGTCCTCTCATCATAGTCGAACGTGAGTTCCGGCCCCAAGGACTCGTAAGGCACAACAATAACTGTCCAGAACAGAAATACCATGAAAATCCAGACGCCGAACCAGGCTGTCTCGAACATGGGAGAAGCCATCGGAGGGTTAAACAAGAGATATATGGAGGCGGCAAGAATTATCACGCCGCCAGCGATGTACGGGCGGCGCCTCCCGAAGCGCGTTCTCGTTCTGTCGGAGAGAAAACCCATCAGCGGGTCCGTGAGCGCATCAAAGATGCGAACACCAAGGAGAAGATGGCCGAGAATGGCGATGTTGACTCCTACGGTATCCGTGTAGAACTTCGGAATGTGGATGTACAGCGGAATACCCACGACGGCGAGCGCAAATGCGGGGGCGGAATATGCAAGTTTCTTGCTTGTTGGAATCTTGCCCTGATTGCTTATATTCATCCGGATTTGTCTGGACAAATGGCGGCGCCGAAGCGGCCGAATGCAGCCGGCGGACTAGGCCCACAACAAAGAGTCCCACGCGATAAGCCTATTATACCCCCTGCTTGCCGGCAAATGCCAATTCGCCGGCTATTGGCTTCTCGCGTCCTATGAATGACGCGCTCGACCGAACCCATTTCGCACCAGCTTGCCTTTTCACAATGAATGTGCATAGTCTTGTTTAGGCGTGGGGAAATAAGCGCGCCCATTTTCAGGAAGGCAAGGCTGGGTCTCGAAATGGAAAACAACCAATACCCGGGAGAATGCACATGAAAGCACTAATTACCGGCGGTCTTGGATTTGTCGGCACGCAGTTATGCTCTCGTCTTCTCAAGAAAGGGCATGCAGTCACAATCGTAGACCATTCGCCCCGCCCTCACTCCGGTACGCCGCCGGAAGTGAAATACGTAGCCGGTGACACCACGGCCAGAGGTTCTTGGCAAGACGAGGTCGGGAAGCAGGATGCAATCATCAATTTGGCCGGGGCTTCAATCTTCAGGCGCTGGACGGATGAGACCAAGAAGCTGATACATGACAGCAGGGTCCTGACCACCCGCAATGTCGTTGAGGCGATGGCACAGAAGCGGGACGTGACGCTGTGCAGCGCGTCGGCGGTGGGCTATTATGGTTTCCGGGGCGACGAAGAGGTTACGGAAAAGGGCAAACCCGGCGACGACTTTCTTGCTCGTCTCTGTTCCGACTGGGAGAACGAGGCTCACAAGGCGTCGCGTGACGGGGCCAGAGTTGTTGTTACCCGATTCGGCATCGTTCTCGGCAAGACCGGCGGGGCGCTGGGGCAAATGATCCCTGCGTTCAAATGGTTTGTCGGAGGCCCGCTGGGAAGCGGCAACCAGTGGTTCTCATGGATTCATATGGAGGACCTCCTGGGAGCGATTCTGTTTGTTCTTGAAAAGCACGACCTCGAAGGGCCTGTCAACCTCTGCTCGCCGAATCCCGTCAGGAACAAGGAACTGGCGAAAGCACTGGGAAAAATTCTGGGCCGCCCATCTTTTCTGAAAGCGCCCGGTTTCATGATACGCGCAATTCTTGGAGAATTCGGTTCTGTGCTACTGGAGGGCCAAAGGGTTATTCCCGATAGGCTGCTCAAGGAAGGATTCGCGTTTCACTATCCGGAGCTTACGGATGCGCTGCAGGAGGTCGTTGGAAAAAAAAGATAAGAAATCGTGCGGGACATCCTTGGGACCGGTTGGATACCTGCCAGATAAAGCAAGAGGGAGGCCTCGCTGTCGCCACTCGAAGCCTCCCCTTCCGTGAATCATCCTAACAAGAAGACTTACACTTGCAGGTCCCGCTGAGCTTCTTACTCACCTTGCGAATCTTCATCCCACGTCACCTCCTCCGCGAGGTTGGCGCGGCAAACCGTTTGCCGCGACTGGGATAATTATATCATTTGAATACGTCAGAGTTCAACCGGCTCACAGAGGTTCGCAGCTTTGGCTGCGGCTCGTCCGCATATGTGACATACGTATTGAGCGTTCTTGGCCAACCTGCCGACCTTATCCATCTGGCGCTTCGCTGTGAGCTCGCAGAGATGGTTGCCGTGACCGCCGTGAGACTTCATGAGCTTGTGTTCTGGGACTGTCATCTTCTTCGCTTGTGCCTGGGCCATTACAATCCGCCTTTCTTCCTATAATCACTCACCCTAAAAATAGTTGGTCGCAGAGTCCGTGGATTTAACCACCCTGAACGTTCTCGTCGCGGTCAACCGCCAGCCCTTTGTGTACGTCGCGAACATGCTTCTCTTTCAACTCTGCGGTTCCCGGCGGCGTCTTCGCGAAATAGAATTCAAAGGCGTCTTCGTTCACCGAAACACGAATGTCAGCCTTGTGATGCTCAGCATAGTCACGCACGCATTTCCAACTCTCAAGCGCGCACGCTTCCTGAGGGGCTCCTGTCTTCTTTGCCTTGTCATACCAGGCGAGAAGCGAGAACTTCCCCGCCATATCGGCCGCAGCCTCACGCGCAGCCTTTTCGGCCTTCGCGTAATCGACGCCTGAGCCCAATTTCAGATTGATGTTCTTCATGCCTCGTACCTCCTTGTTTGTCCTCTAAAGAATGTCCCGCGCGCATAGAACCGCATAGTCCTGGCGCTTGTTACAAATATAACGTTCATCGTAGCCGGACGCTAGTGGGCCGCCGGTAGTTCGGCATGGAACGACTTTCCTTGCGGATCGGTCGCTTATGGGATGCAAAGCTCACAATTTTCCGCAAACACTCACTCGCGATATGTGCTCTTGTCTATCCGCATGATTCTGTCCATAATTGAAGCGGGCATGTTTCAGAAAAATAAACCGCAGGAGCGAATCATGAAAACTCTCTTGATCGTAGTCGGCTTGATTCTCTTGCTAGGCATATCCGCTTTCGCAATCATGGCGCTGAAAGCAACGTCGGGGAGACCAAAGGGGCCCACCGGCGACTAACATTGAGCACAGGATTGGTGTATTGTCGCTGGCATCCTATCACGGAGTCGACATACCATTCGGGCTGATGCATTCCTGATGAAGCCACTCTGCATCATTGCATCTTGAGTCATTCAGGTTGAGTGAGGATCTGTTATGACCCAGAAAAGTCGTGAGCCCAAAAAAATGCCCGGCCCTCAAAGATCAGGCATATGGGAATCATTGTTGAGGATGTTGAAAGGACGGCGCTCTCTCTGGGTTTCGGCATCCTGTTTGCGATGATTCCGACGCTGTACTTGGCCGCTGAGGATGCGAGACGTGTCAACGCCAAAATCCGTCACGCCCTATTATCGGACTCGAAATCTCAACTGGAGCCGGG
Source organism: Candidatus Abyssobacteria bacterium SURF_17 (assembly GCA_003598055.1). Taxonomy (GTDB): domain Bacteria; phylum Abyssobacteria; class SURF-5; order SURF-5; family SURF-5; genus SURF-17. Next base: position 41,437 of record QZKI01000121.1, read on the forward strand.
ATCCGGTGGCAGGTAGGATGCACAGTTGGGGGTAGCATCCGCTCTCAAAAAGTGAAGGTTCCGCTTTCAACGCTGCGCTTCAGAAAGATTCAACCAGGTTTCCCTCAGAAATATAGGTGTCGCTCGCCGTGCTCAATCATGCCGACGCGCTTCTCGGTTTCGGCGCGGGTCATGGAAGAGGAAATCTGGTTCGAAGCCTTCCGTATCAGCGCCAGGCCTGCCTCCCGGACTTCGGAGCCTGCGTAGTCTTCCAGATACTCCTTGAAGGTCAATATCGCATTTGGCAGACAGTAATCCTTAATGAGGCCGGGTTTCGCAAGGTTCATGAAGTGGGCTCCCGTTCGTCCCAGCTTGTAGCAGGCAGTGCAGAAGGAAGGAATATGTCCCCTATTCACAAGCGGAAGAATGGCGTCGTCGAGATTTCGCGCCCCGTCCACACCTCTGCTCGAATCTATTCCCAACTCACCATCAACTCGGCTGCTGGGGTCGGTTCGACTGCCGGCGCTCACCTGCGAAACGCCGAGCGTGAACATTTCGGCTTGCATTTCCGGCGGTGCTTGCGTGCTTGTAACAATTCCCGCATACGGGACAGCCAGCCGCAGCACGGCTATGACCCTCTTGAAATCTGAATCTGTGAGTGATGGAACAGATTGTTCTGTAGATGAGGAGTCCTTTGCAGGCTTGAGCCGAAACAAACCGAGCGTGCGCGGCCCTATGCCGTATACGTGTTCGAGATGCCGAATGTGTTGGAGAAGCGCAAGAACCTCGAAACGATAATCATAAAGCCCGAATAGCAGGCTGATTCCGCTATCACTGATACCACCTTCGAACGCGTGGCCGATGGCATTCAGCCTCCGGGTGTATTCCGCCGAGGAATCTTCCCCGTGGAGTTTCTTGAACGTGGGCACATGATAGGTTTCCTGAAAGAGCTGGTATGCTGCTATCTTTGACGCTTTCAGTTGCCGGAATTCCTTCACCGCAAACGGAGGAGCATTCAGGCTAACGTGGCGGATTTCTCCCTCTTCCCCGTGAGTGGACCAAATGGTCGCAATCGACTGCAGGAGATAATCGAGTCCCCCATGGGGAACGCCATTGCCGGCAACGAGTAGAACGCGCTTATGTCCTCGCCTCTCAATCAGGCGCACTTCCTCAGCAATTTCCCCTTGCGACAACGCCTTGGCCTGCTTCTTTCTATCGCTCACGCGAAGGAAGCAATCTTTACAGTCTTCCCGGCAAAAGCTCGATACATATAAGGGAGCGAAAACCACGAGTCTATTCCCGAAAATTGACTTTTTGACTTCGTGCGCTGCCTGAAACATCTCCTCCGTGACCGCAGGGCTCGTGCATTGGAGCAGAACCGCTGCTTCTTCCGTGTGCAGCCCTTTAAGCTCGCGAGCCTTCTTGATGACCTCCTTCACGCGGTCATCCCCCACCCTCGCCGTTGAATCAATATAGTTCTGTATCACCCCCTCATCAATGAAGGCCTTCGGCGCCCCGCCGATTTCGATTCCGACCGATTTCTGGGCGCCTTCCTGTGGCGCGACCGGAAGATGCACCGTAAAAGTGCTGCCGTGTTCCTCCTTGCTCTCCACCGTTATTCTGCCGCCGTGCTGGCTGACGATTTCCTTCACAATCGACAATCCCAGGCCTGTTCCGATTTTCTCCATGTCCCGCGCACTTTGAGTCCGAAAGAACTCGTTGAAAATCCGCGGAATGTCCGCCTGCGGAATTCCAATCCCTGTATCGCTTACTTCTATCTTTACGGATGTGCTGTCATCGCAGGTACAGAGCATCTTGACGCGCCCGCCCGTCGGAGTGTACTTTATCGCGTTGGAAATCAGATTCTCGAACATCTGTTGAATCATTTCCTCGTCGCACTTGATGCCGGGCACGGCATCAGGAATGACAGTCTCAAAGCAAATTCCCTTTTTCTCCGCCTCTGTTTGAAATGTCCGCTGCACCCCTCTCATCAGCGTAGATACGTCGACAACTTTATGCACTACACTCCGCTTGTCTCTTCTCTGTGCATACAACACCATAAGCTCGTTTATCATGGAGAGCATATTACGAATGGGGTATTCAATCCGGCGCAGATAGGACAACTGCCGGTCGTTCAAGTCGCCCAGATACTTCCCTTGCACGACATCAAGGATGCTTATCGCTGCTGCCAAAGGCGCGCGCAGATTGTGGGTGACGCGCATCATGAACCTCGACCGCTCCTTCACCATTTCCTCGATTTCTTCGTAATAGCGCGCGTTCTCGAGCGCTATGGCCACAAGCCCGGCGGCCAGCCTGAAGAAATCCACGTCATCACTGCCAAACTCCTCGGCACGCTTTGAATACGCTCCCAGAATTCCGGTGACTCGGTCCTCCACGGTCAGAGGCACAAACAAAACCGACCTTACCTGCGCTGCTTTCAGATCTTCTCCGAACTGGAACAACTCCCGCTGCGTGACGTGCCCCGTTACAAACGGGTCCCCCTCGATAATCCTCCGGTTCAAAGGGCTCTTGGCAACCTCGATGACCTTGTCCCTTATTAGCTCACTTGGCAAACCGTATGCAGCGGCATAGCGAAGTACTTTGCCGTCGTCACTGAGCAATTTGACTGACATTCCTTGCACGTTCATCACTGCAGCAAGTTCCGAAGTGGTGATGTTCATAAGGTGCTCAAGTCGCTGGTTCGAGACGATGGCTTGGGTCATCACGTAGAGACTTCTGAGCTTGTTGTTGAGGGTCGTCAATTCCTCCGACAGTTCCGCAAGGCTTACAATCCGCTTCCTGAGCATGCTCATGATAGCGGTTGTTGAAAATGCGGTTATGAACACTGTGGTCGTGAAGAAAATTAAGTTGACCATCATGTGGAATGGCGACTGAATGAGATTGAGGGTTCTCCCGTGGAAGATGAGTGAGTGATGCGAAATCCAGCCGAGATATTCTCCAAGGGAAACGAGGGCCATGCCGGCAGCCGCCAGCGCTGCAAAACCGTATGCCGAGCGCGGACGCAGGAGAATGGACGCGAAGATGATGTGGAAGATGAAGAAGAGTGTGAGCGGACTCGAAACGCCACCCGTGAAATGAATGAGCAGGAACATCGCCGCGTAGTCGAGCGTCACCTGGCAATAGGTGAACCGCTGAATATAGTCGGTTTGTTCCACCGGCACGGTCGCCAAGGAGCGCCCCCACCGCGCGAAGACCATGTTGTAGGCCAAGATGAACGCTGCAATACCGAAAAGTGCGCCCGCCGAAAATTCCACCCCGACGAGCCGACCCACGACTGTTCCCGTTGCAATGCAAGGTGGAACCCACCATCTGAGCCGAACAAACCAGACGGTTCGCTCCTTCAGCTCGCCGAGGATGATCCGCTTGCGCTTATTGACCTCCTCAGGCAGGTTCAGCACTCCCACACTGTTCGGCATCTGGCTCACTTTCTGCTCCTGTATCCTCAACTGCGGTCAGCTCTTCCGCAAAATCCCCTGTATCTTTTCCAGGAGTTTCTTCGTATCCACCGGCTTTTCAAACAACCAGTCGGCGGGCCACTCCTCACCCAAGATTCGCTGAAAGTTTCCCGGTCCCTCCATGCGCACCTTGTCCAGAAAACAGGTAATCATGATGATGGGCGTATTGGCAAATTCGGGATTGTTCCGAAGCATGCATGCCACGTCAAAACCTTCGGTATCAGTTGCCATCATCAGGTCCATGAGTATGAGGTCCGGCCGCCATTCCTTCAGCATTTCCCGAGCCTCGCTCCCATTCTTGGCGGTTTGAACCGCGTACCCGTTCTTTTCAAGGACATCGCGGAGGATTCGCCTCATGTCCGAATCGTCGTCCACCACAAAGATTTCGCCCTTGCGCGTCATATTGACCTCACGCGAGATTCCGGTTAACGTGAGCTACAGGCCGCGTTCCACATACTGCGTGTGAAGCAGCTTATGCGAGAGATGGCCTAAGGGCTTTCCCAGAAATTGTTCATAAATCTGGACTATTTCAGGGTTCTCGTGAGACTTCCGCAATTTCTTGCCTTCATCCTCCTTGTAGATGGCTCGTATCCTTGCCATGCGCACCTCATTGTCCGTCATCCGCGGCTGGCCTCCGCCTCCGATGCATCCGCCGGGGCACGTCATGATTTCGACGAAATGGTAGCTGCCCTCGCCGGATTTGATACGCTCAATCACCTTTCTGGCATTCCCCAGGCCGTGAGCGACCGCCACCTTGAGCGTAGCTCCGTCGAGGAACGACCATTCGGGAACTGCACGCGGGATCTCGATTGATGCTTCCTTCACACCTTCCAGCCCGCTAATAGGAGCGACGTGGAGGTTCTCGAACGGCAGCGGCGTCCCAGTCACGATCTCATATGCCGTCCTGAGTGCGGCCTCCATCACGCCTCCCGTGTTGGCGAATATGTCCGCGGCTCCCGACGACATGCCTATCGGCGAGTCCATCTTGTCGTCCGGCAGTGAGACGAAGTCGATGCCGGATTGCTTAATCATTCGGCCGAGTTCTCGGGTGGTCAAGACAACATCGACATCCCTGACACCGCTGCTGTGCATCTCCGGCCTCTGGGCCTCAAACTTCTTGGCCGTGCACGGCATGACTGACACCACAAAAATGTCCTTCGGCTCTTTGTTCAACATTTTCGCATAGTAAGTCTTCGCGACCGCGCCAAACATCTGTTGCGGAGACTTGCACGTGGAGATGTTCGGCAGCAGCTCAGGATAGAAGTGTTCTACAAACTTGATCCACCCGGGAGAACAACTCGTAAACTGGGGAAGAGCAACTTCCTTCTTCTCCACAAGCGCCGCTTTAAGCCGCATCAGAAGCTCGGTCCCTTCCTCTATGATGGTCAGGTCAGCGGTAAAGTTGGTGTCAAACACGCCGTCAAAGCCCAGCCGCCGCAGCGCCGAGACCATCTTTCCCGTCACAAGCGTTCCGGGCGGATATCCGAAGCATTCTCCCAGCGCAGCCCTGATTGCCGGGGCTGTCTGCACGATTACGTGCTTGCTCGGATCATCAAGCGCAGCCCATGCTTCGCTAATCTGGTCCTTCTCGCTTATGGCGCCCACCGGACATACTGCGGCGCATTGGCCGCATTGGACGCAGACCACTTCGGCAAGCTCATTCGTGAATGCAGGGCCGATGACGGATTCAAACCCGCGGTATTGGGGAAACAGGGCTCCCACGCCTTGGACTTGGCCGCAGACGGTTACGCAACGACGGCACTTGATGCATTTGGCCGAATCGCGCATAAGCGCCGGCGTGCTCGCATCAACTACCCGAGCACTTTTTTCGCCGGGATAGGTGATGTCGCTTATGCCGAGCTCACGGGCAAGAGCCTGCAATTCACAGTCATCGTTCCGGTTGCAGGTTTGGCAGTCGCCGTTATGCTCTGATAGGAGAAGCTCTACCACGGTGCGCCTTGCTTCGCGCACCCGGGCCGTATTCGTGAACACCTTCATGCCGTCCAAGACCGGCGTCACACAGGAAGCCACGAGAACGCGTGAGCCCTGCACTTCTACGAGACACACCCGACATGCGCCTATTGCTTGAATATCTTTCAGGTAGCACAAGGTCGGCACTCTTACTCCAATCTGGCGGACGGCCTCCAGAATGGTTGTTCCCTCGGGCACCTGCACACTCATACCATCAATGGTTAGTTGAGGCATTCCATTCCACCCCTTCCGCTCAGCGCTCGTCTCGATAGTCGCAGCGCAGACACCGTTTCGCTTCCCTCTGGGCCACATTCTGCCGCCATGGCGTTTCCACCTCGAGGAAATTACTCCTCCTTTTTGCGACCGGAATCATCTGGGCCTTTGCACGCGGATATTGCACAGGGTCGGCCTCCGGGTCAAAGAAGGTGTCGATTGTTTGTTCCTTCCTCCAGAACGCCTCTCCCTCGCCCTCGAGAAACTCGTGAATACCCACAGCGGCCTTCTCGCCGCCTCCTATCGCGCTTGTTACCGTAGCGGGGCCGGTTGCCGCATCGCCTCCCGCGAAAACCCATTCAACGGATGTCTGTCCGGTCACCGGGTTCATGTGAAGCACATTTCCGGCAAATTTGAGGCTGATTCCGTCGCATATCTCCTTGCCATCCAGCGCTTGCCCGATGGCCGCGATTACCTGGTCGGCATTCACCACAAAGTCGCTGTCCTCACACCGCTCCGGACGCCGCCTCCCCGAGCGGTCATAGTCTCCTAGCTTCATGCGACAGCATTTCACGCCGACGACATGGCCGTTACTGGAGAGAATCTCGACAGGTGCAACAAGGGTTCTGATACGAAGCCCCTCTCGTTCTGCTTCTTCAATCTCCTCTTCATATGCAGGCATCTCAGCCCGCGTTCGGCGATACAGGATCGTCACCGCCCCGGCGCCCAGCCGGAGGGCTGTTCGTGCAGCATCAACTGCCGCGTTTCCGCCGCCGATGACGACCACTTCCTTGCCGACCGATACCGAGCCATTTAGGTTGTGGTCATGCAAGAAGCGCATTGCGTCGCTCACGCCCTCGACCTTCTCGCCGGGAATGCCTAGGTCCAGACCTCGCGGAGTGCCTACGCCCACAAAGACCGCCTTGTAGCCATCCGCTTTCAAGCTCTTCAAGGTGAAATCCCTTCCAAGCTTCATTCCGGTTTCTATATCTACGCCGAGGTGCTCGATCATTCTAACTTCGCGCGTTATTACGTCTCGAGGCAGACGATAAGCCGGGATTCCCCAGCGAAGCATGCCTCCCGGCTGGCTCTCGGCCTCGAAGACCTTCGGACGATACCCCAGCCGTGCGAGGAAATATGCGCAGGAAAGCCCGGCAGGCCCGGCTCCGATTATTGCGACCTTGTGTCGTGCGTTTCGTTCGCTTTCCCGTATCTCCGGAAGCTGTACCGTCACTTCCTGTTCAACCATGAACCGTTTGAGGCCGCGGATTGAAACCGACTCGTCCACGGTCGAGCGTCGGCATTTGCTCTCGCACGGATGGAAGCATACTCGCGCGCATACGGACGCAAACGGGTTTCGATTTCGGTGAAGCTTCAACGCCTCGGCGTACCGGCCTTCGGAAATCAAGGCCACATATCCGGGTACATCCACGCCTGCGGGGCACGCATTCTGACATGGCGCCCGCACGAGCGACTCACAGACGCCCGCGGGACAATGTTTTTCCCTGATATGTGCGTTATACTCGTCGCGGAAATGCCTGATTGTGGACAACACCGGGTTCGGTCCGGTCTGCCCCAACCCGCAGAGCGCGGTATCTTTTATCTTGTTGCCCAGGTCGATAAGCTTTTCGACGTCGCCCTCTTGCCCGTTGCCCTCGCAAATCCGGTTCACAATCTCCAGCATCCGCTTCGTGCCCACCCGACACGGAGGGCACTTGCCACATGATTCGTCCTGAATGAAGTCAAGGAAATAGCGAGCCATGTCCACCATGCACGTATCCTCATCCATGACGATGAGGCCGCCCGACCCCATGATCGCTCCCAAATCGGTGAGCGATTCATAATCGACGGGCACATTGAGATGTTCCTTTGGAATGCACCCACCGGAAGGTCCGCCCATCTGCGCGGCCTTGAACTTTTTGCCGCCAGGAATTCCTCCGCCAACCTCATATATAATCCTGCCCAGCGACGAGCCAATGGGGACTTCAACCAGGCCGGTGTTGTTGACCGTTCCCGCAAGCGCAAACACCTTGGTCCCTTTGCTCTTCTCGGTGCCGAACGAAGCGTACCATTCCGCTCCTTTCATGATGATCGCGGGTATGTTGGCATAGGTCTCCACATTGTTGAGCAGGCTCGGCTTTCCCCATAATCCTTTTTGGGCAGGGAATGGGGGCCGCGGCCTCGGCTCGCCTCGATTCCCTTCGATGGAGGTCATGAGCGCGGTTTCCTCGCCACATACGAACGCTCCCGACCCCATCCGAATCTCCAAATCGAAATCAAAGCCGGTCCCCATGATGTTCTTCCCGATGAGCCCGTATTGCCTGGCTTGATCGAGCGCCTTGCCCAGCCTCTCGACGGCAAGCGGATATTCGGCTCTCACGTACACATAGCCTTGGCTCGATCCGATTGCATACGCCGCTATTGCCATGGCCTCGATGATGCTGTGGGGGTCGCCTTCGAGCACGCTGCGGTCCATAAACGCCCCCGGGTCACCCTCGTCACCGTTGCAGATTACGTATTTAACATCTCCTTTGGACTGGCGGGTCACGCGCCATTTCCTGCCGGTCGGAAATCCTGCTCCCCCTCTGCCGCGCAGACCGGACTTCTCCACGACGTCGATGACCTGTTCAGGCGTCATCCCGGTTAGCACCTTGGCGAGTGCCTGATAGCCGTCTCGCGCGATGTATTCGTCAATCCGCAGCGGGTCTATGATTCCGCAATTGCGAAGAACGATCTTCTCCTGCTCGCGGAAGAAGCTGATGTCCTGAAGCCTGGCGACTCCTTGAGCTGTTGCAGGAGCCCTATGCACCAGCCGCTCAACTACGCGACCCTTCAGGAAATGCTCTTCAACGATGACCGCCGCGTCTTCCGGTTTCAGATTTTGGTAAAACACGCCGTCCGGGTAAACCACTGCCACCGGACCGACCGCGCATGGTCCCAGGCATCCCGTTTCAATGATTCTTACTTCGCCCGTGAGACCATGCTTGCGTAAGGGATCCTGCATCGCCGCACCGACCTCGAGCGAGCCCGAGGCAACGCATCCAGCGCCAGCGCACAGAAGGAAGTGAGTCCTGGCGTTCTCCATCGGTCTCAAGCCTCCTTAGATGATTGACTGCTTACCATGTACTCAACGAGTGGCTGATTCTCCAGCATGTGCCTGGTCACAATCTCATGCACCTTCGACCGGTCAAGCCTCGCATAACAGAATTCCGTGCCTGATGCGTCGGTCAAAGTGAACATGGGCTCCTGGTCGCAAAGCCCCATGCATCCTGATAATCGGACAGTCACGCTTTCAACCCCTGCCAGGCGCAATTCCTCAATCACTTGCGTCAGGATGTCGCGCGCTCCGGCGGCGATTCCGCACGTTCCCATGTGCACCACGATGCGCATGTCTTTTTCCCCTGTGCGCAGCTCAATGTCGGACTTGGCTTGGTCACGGAGCGCGTTAAGGTCTTTGACGCTCTTAATTTTCTTCTCCATTTCTATGCCCCCTTCTCAGCGACGGCGCCCTGGTTCCTGTACTCATCAAGGAGCTCATGGACTTTGAGCGGTTTCACGCGCTGATGCACTTCGTTATCGATGGTAATTGTCGGCGCCAGTCCACACGCCCCGAAACAGCGGGCGACCTCCAAGGAAAACATCTTATCGGGCGTCGTCTCGCCCACATCGATGCCCAGGTCTCGTTTTATCGAGTCGAGCACCCGCTTCCCGCCTCGAACGTAGCACGCTGTCCCCAAACACGTGCGGATGAGGTGCTTTCCCCTCGGGACGGTGGAGAAAAAGGAATAAAATCCGACAACTCCGGCAACCTCGCTATACGATTTGTTCAATCCCCGGCTGATGCGCTTGAGGGCCGATTCCGGCAGGTAGCCAAAGATGCCTTGCGCAATCTGAAGGACGGGAATGAGTGCGCCCGGCTTTTCCCGATATTCCTGAATCACTTCATCGAGTCTGGCCAGAAGCTCCTGTTCCGACACTTCCTCACAGGCACATCCCAGTTTTTCTGGTGCCATCTCCTCTTACCTCCTTTGCTCCTCTCTCACGGCTACACTGACACTGCAAGCGTTACCATAGCGTTTTTGATCTCTTCCGAAATCAGTCTGGCAACCGCCAGGCCACGGAACTCATTGAAGTTCAGCTTGCGTGCCACTTCCGACACACTCACGGCACTTTCACGCCCATCCACCTTCAACTTGCATCGAATGTCTATATCCGGATTCGTGCATGCCACCGAAGCAAGCGTTGCGGCCAAGTCTCCCAAAGGACTCCTGTCAATATGGCTCAGCCGCATGGTCACCGTGACTACCAACCCCCCAAGCGGGGATTTCCCCAGCGTCAAGCTTCCGTTTGCTCGCTCGGCAGCCGCGCGGAAGAGGCTCAAGCCCAATCCCACCCGCTTACCCGATTTGGTGGTATAAAAGGGGTTCACAGCAACGTTCGGGGATACTTGAAGTCCTCGCCCGTTATCCTCAACGCTGATTTTCAGGAGGTCTTCCGCGTGGTCTTCTTCGACCGTTACCGAGACAACTGAGACCCCTGCCCGGATGGAGTTTTCGATAAGGTCAAGAATATGCAGTGACAGCTCACGCACAGCAGCACCTTCTTCCACCAATTCCTTTTATCGCCTGGACAAGCTCATCGAATGTGGGTTCAGCCACTTCGAGTATCGTGGCGCACCTGCCTATCTCGAAGAGAAAATGACTGTCGGAAGAACTGACTACCGACAGCCCGTGAAAATGCTCACTGCCGAAGGGAGGAACAGCATTGGGTTTCAAGAAAATCTCGACGGCATCAAATCCCACGTCAGGGGGAAACAGGCCAAGCTGGCTCATAACGCTGAAGGACGGCCTGTTCACATGTGCAGCAATTGCAAGACCGTCATGTCTCTTTATGAGATTCACGGTTTCCGAAAGAGTGAGGGCGGACGATGCAGCAAGCATCTTGGATTCAGTTCCCACAACCCGTCCTTTCGCGTCCATCAGGAGTTGCTGGCCGAACCTCTTCGCTCGCTCGCTCAGAGGAGGGAGATTTGCCCGAACCGTCTCGGCCGCGGAACAGGCTTTCGCAGCATCGGGAAACAGACCAACCACATGAATATCCTCGACCGTCGTTACTTCCATTCCCGCAACCGCAGCGATAGCTGTTCCCGCCGCCTCCTGCATGGATGCAGTGTTTCCTGCGGCGTTATGGTCGCAAATCGCAATCATGTGAAGCCCCTTCCGAACAGCCTCCTCCACAATCGCAGGAGGGCTCATCTCCTCCATCGCGCACGGAGACAGTGCGGAATGAATATGCAAGTCTGCCTTGAACCGTTTCACGCATGCTTCCCTCTCAGCCCCAAGGCGTAGAGCTTGCCCACGGTATTGAACGTTGACTCCTCGGTCGCATAGAGCACGAGGCCCTCTTCAATCGCTTTTTGCCTGACCGATTCTTCAGGCACCATGCCTCCGGCAAAAATCACCGCTTTGAGCTCAGCATGAACACACACCGCAATGACGTTGAGATGCACCTGAATGGTGACCAGCAGCCCTCCTTGTGGGGCATTGGCCAGCACGTCGCTCAGCAGGTCGCACGAATGACCGCTCCAGACTTCCGCCTGTTGGTCGGCTTCCTTCTCCGGCGTGAGATTTCTCAGACTTAGTTGTTGCGCTATGTCCGCGAGTTTCATGGCGCTCTCTCCGCATCGTCAATGACATACGGACATGCCTTCTTCCGTGCTCTGCCCATCACCACATCCTCGGCAAGCGCGTCGCAGGTCGGCGCGCCGCACAGACCGCAATCTTTGCCCGGAAGGCTTTTGGCGAGTTCCTCCAACTCAGACAGCTTTTCAATGGCCTGTGAGACATCGGCGCTGAGCCCCATGCCCGTTCGTGGCTTAAGCGGGGCCGTCCGGCGAATTGCTTTTGCTGCAATCGCATGTTCAACTTGGGTCCGGCTCCACCGATACCTGGCGACGAAGGGCTGCTCCGTGAGAAGCGGCGAGCCATAACACCCGCACTCGCATGCGTACAATTCCAAAATCCGCACGTCGCGCAGCCGGCCGTTCTCCAGCTTCTCGAGCACGTCAATAACGTGCCTCATGCCACATGCTTCGAGGATGCCGTTGAGTGCGCTTCCGTTTGCCGGCGGAATGATGCGAACTTGCTGCAGCCGTTCCTCAACTCCTTCCTCCATGACAACCCGTTGAACCACGTGGCGAAATGTGGCGGGCATCATAACTTCGACATTCCTCGAGAAAGAACCGGCGGTGAGTGCGGTAAGTTGACAAGGGCAACAAGCAACGAAGACAACCTTCTGTCCGTTGAACTGGTTCCTGGCTGCTTCAAAAGGGGATAAGAAGGGAGCTATGACTTCAATGAGAGACTGAAACCGCAATCGTATGAGATTCACAATGGCCGGACACACGGGCGAAATCACGGGCAATTGCCTTGCTTCTTCGGCAGCATACCTGATGACGGCGCTTCGCAACGCGTTCTCCCACGCTTCGGTGAGGTAGACCTCCCTGAAAGCGAGTTTCCGTATTCCTGCAAGCACGCGGCTGGGATATATTGCCGCACTGAATTGCGCCAGAAAATGGGGTGGGACTAACAACACCTTCTCTTCAAAAGGCTGAGCCTCACTCATGGCGCTCGCTGTCGTGAGCGCACCACTTTTGCATACTCCAATACATGCCGCGCAGTCGATGCAGAGTTCTCTCAGTATCTGTGGCTTGCCGTCGTAGACTCTCAGCGCCTTCGGTGCGCAAACCCTCACACAGTAGAGACATTGGCGACAATTCGTGGAAATCGCTCGAATCGAGTTGTGCCCTGTCTCCGAAGACTCCTGGCTCCTGAAGCAAACCGTATACAGCACCCTGGTTCCCTGGCCTACGGTGGAGTCTATCTCGAACACATCGGAGTTCTTCTTCATATTCGGCAGGCCCAGACCGGCTCCATAGCCCAACTGCCTCGCCGCAGGCGAAGCCGTGGAGAAGCCTTCCTGCATTGCCTGCTCAATGTCGGGAATGCCGGGACCCTCGTCCCTCACTTCAACCTCTATCTCCGTGGAATCAATGATCGCGCGCATGCTGCCCCTGTATGCGTGTATCACGACATTCATCTCGGCCTCGAAGGCGGCGATGATGGCACGGCGCATATCGGCTGGGTCCATATTGATTTTTTTCAGAAGCCGCTTCAGCGCACTCGTTGCCGCGCCTGCCTTTTTGAAATCACCGCCCTCGATCATGCTAAGCGTGACTCTCATGCGTGATCCGCGCTCCCCGGCCCAATAACCGGCTCAAACGGTCCGCCGTTTCCGTCAGTCCGACAGATGAGACCATGAGAATCGTTCCGTTTTCCGTGGATGCGTTCAGCAGCTCTTGCTCCGGCACGTAGCCATTGAGAAGGCAAATCGCCGGCACTTCCAGAAGTCCTGCTACGCGAAAGATGTGAGGATTGAGTATGTTGCTTACGACCAGCGTCCTCTCGCAGCACCGTTCGGCGAGAAGTTCGCTAATCTTGTCGTCAGCGTAGAATCGCTCAATCTCTGCGCTGAGTGGGCCTGAATAGGTCAGAATTTTGGCCCCGATTTTTTTGGCTAGTTCGTAGAGTCTCACACTCGCGCTCGCACGGTTGGAGTCATTGTCGAGGGCCCCCGTCCGCTGTCCGCAAATGCAATCCCCATGCCGACGACGTTTCATGAGGTGGGCTTGCAGGCAACTTGCCGAGCATGCAAGTAATCACTTTGCACACAGCTTATGTATCCACAGAGATTTGCGAATGCAGAAGGGGGAGTGCGTAATGGAAAGGTGAACTCGTAATTATGAGCGGGTTACATCTGGATGAACCGAAATTTCATGGGCGCGAATCACCCATGGGAGATATATGCTCGTTTCCTCGGGCCTTGAACTGCTCTTTTATCAAACCATATTTCTTCATCCTTTCGTAAAGGGCTCTTCTCGATATTCCCAAAGCTCCGCTCGTGGCGCCTACCTCTCCGTGGTGCTCCCGGAGCGCGCTTTCAATCACCTGTCTTTCGGTCAGTTCCATTGCATCGTGCAGCCTCCCCGGTGTGGCGGGCAACGATAGAAGGCGCTGGTCAACGAAGCTTTCATCCATCTCGAATGAACCGGTCACACCGCGGGAAGAGGTAATCACCATTCTCTCAATGGCGTTTTTCAACTCTCGAATGTTACCCGGCCACGAGTGCGTCATCATCTTGCCGAATGTCTCCTCAGGGAATCTGGGCACCGGGATTCCGCTTCGGTTTGCGGCAGCTTTTGAGAAGTGGGACGCCAGGAGGGGAATATCCTCACGCCGCTCGCGAAGCGGCGGGATAACAATAGTGAGCACATTGATCCGGTGATAGAAATCTTCCCTGATTCGTCCTTGCTGCACGAGTTCTCTGAGGTTGACGTTCGTAGTTGCAACAACACGAACGTCCACGCTCCGCAATTCATCCTGACCGAGCGGCTGCACGAGTCCGTCTTCGATAACCCGAAGCAAATGCACTTGCGCTCGTTCGGAAAGGCTCTCGATTTCATCGAGCAGAAGCGTTCCGCCAGATGCCATGACAATCTTGCCGTCCCTCTTAAAGGTAGCTCCCGTAAATGCGCCGCGCGCATGGCCGAACAATTCGCTCTCAAGCAGGGTCTCTGACAAGGCTCCTGCATTTACCGGTACGAATGGGCCGTTCACACGCGCGCTCAGCGAGTGGATAGCGCGGGCCGCAAGTTCCTTTCCCACACCCGTTTCGCCCAATATCAACACCGGTGCGTCGGACCTCGCATATACCCTGATTTGTTCGTACACATCTTGCATGACCCTGCTTCTACCCACCATTCCGCAGAACTGGTCTTCGTCAAGGCACATCATGTCAAGCCGTCTGCGGAGCTCCTCGCTCTCATGGCGGAACTTTGTCAGTTCCACGGCGCGCCTGACACTCGCAAGGAGCACATCTTCCTCAAACGGTTTTTCGAGGAAATCATACGCGCCCGATTTCAAACATCGAACCGCCATCGGGATATCCCCGTGGCCGGTGAGCATGATCACAGGCACCTGATAATTTCGTTTCTTTACCTCTGCCAAAAATTGCTCCCCGTCCATCCATGGCATCTTCACGTCCGCAATTACGCAGTGAGCGTCACAAAGCGGCACCCACTCAAGCGCCGCTATCGCCGATGGGAACTCCTCGACTCCGAACCCCCGCAAGCGAAGCATCTGCCCAATAGACTCCCGCGCTGCATCGTCATCATCTATGATGGCAATGTTTACTCGTACGGATGGCGTGACATCAGTCATTTTCCTCAACCTCGCCGATACCCACAGGATTCCGTGACGGCAGCATTACTTTAAAAATGGAACCTACTCCAGGCGCGCCAATGGCCTCAATTTCACCCATGTGCTCCTTGATTATCGTTAGGGAGATGGACAGGCCTAGGCCGGTTCCGTCACCCGGCTGCTTGGTCGTGTAGAAAGGGGTAAATATCTTCTTTCCCTCCTCAGACGTAAAGCCTGTTCCTGTGTCCGTGATCTCGGCCACCACCGGCCTGCTGCCTGTGTTGAGGTACGTTTTGATTCCCAAGCGGCGCTCTGGCGTGTCTGCCATAGCCTGACTTGCATTCGCGAGAATATTGAGGAACACTTGCTCAAGCCTGATTTTGTCACCCATCACGAGTGGAAGATTATCTCCGAGCTCAAGCGCCACTTTGATTCCGTGCAGCCTGAATTGAGGAGCCATGAAGTCAACGCTTTCTCGCAAAATACTGTTGATATCCAACAACGTGAACTGCCGGTCTGACTTGCGCGTGAGATGTCGAATCTGGTTTATGATTCTCGATGCGCGGTCAACCTGGTCCGCGATACGGTGAAGGTTATCACGGATGTCCTCCGGAGTTCCCGCGTTCGTCTCAATCATATAACAGGTGTTCTTGGCAAAGTTCTTGACAGCCGTCAACGGCTGGTTGATTTCGTGTGCAATGGAAGCAGCCATTTCCCCCAGCTCTGCAAGCCGATGCGCATGTACCAGTTGCTCTTCCTGTCTGCGTGAAAGCTCGAGGAGTTCCTGGCGTTTTTCCTCGGCCTCCTTTCTATCGGTAATATCGTACACATTCACGAGGACAGCCGGCTCCCCCTCATACGACGTCATGGAACTGCCAAGATCAACCCAGATCTTTTCCCCATCCTTGCTCACAAACCGGCATTCATAGTGCGCATCGGATGCGGCCCGGTCCTTGCGTTCCGAAATCAGCTCGCCGCGCCTATTCCTGTCGGGCTCATGAATCAGCCTTGCGAAGGAGCTCTCCAACAATTCGTGGGGCTCATATCCAAGCATTTCACAGAATCGTCTGTTCACGAAGACGATCTTGCCCTGCCGATGGACGAAGATGCCCGCGAGTGATTTGTCGATGAGCAACTTATACTTTTCCTCTGACGCTCTGACCGCTCCTTGCGCTTTCATGACTCGCTCGCTCAGAAATCCTATGCACGAGGCCACCGTAAGAAAAAAGAGGGTGCGTGCAGCATCACTCCAGAGAGCGCCTTCTCCGGTGCCGGACAAGCGAAAGCCGAACGTCATCCCCGCCAGGAGCAGTGCAATCCCGATGCTCTTTTGTCCCCACCAAAGACCAGCCAACACAATGGGAATATAGGCAAAATGGGTATACACGATGGGAGTATGAAGGACAATGCGAAAATAGACTCCCAATCCGCCATACGCGACTAACAGCAAGACCATAACGCCTATGCGCATGACTTCGCGACGACGTGTCTTGATGTCCTCATTCATAGTCTTCAACAGCAAGCCGACATGAGTCAGCGGCTCCTATCATGAACGGGACTTACGGATAGTGCTGTGCGAAGGACGTGAAATGGCAGTCATTCTGCTGGAGACGAGGGCGTACTGTATGAAATTGAAAGTGGGCATCATCGAGCATTCTCATGGCTGAACCCACTTCTTTCTTTTCTGCGGCGACTGTGTCTCCCTCGTTGCGGGATTACACGCGCGCTTCAGGCGAGAATCGGACCGGAGAACTCGCGTCTTCTCTTTGGAAACTGCGTGTCCTCCCCATTCTTATCTTCAAGGAGAAATTGTCTGTCGGCAAATTCTCCTTCTCGTAATCAAACTATATATCTATTCGGATGGTATACTCAGAGCGAATAGGACTTCCTCAGCCAACCTAAACCTCGCTCATTTATTACATTATATACCCCTCAGGACTTTGTCAAGTGCCATACGGCTTCCACACTCATTTCCTGAAAAACCCGCCCGGTATGATGTCCTGGTGTTCTTCCCACTTTCTTTGCACCAGATCAAAGAGAAACTCCATCCCGATGAGACCATATGCTTCTCTACCCCCCGCCGCCGACCGACTTGATGACAAGCATGTGCACTCTTGCCTTGAAGCATCTCCTATGCTGCTCATATTGCCAAAATGCACACAATGTGATACAATACTATAGATGAAAACAATCAACTGGGATACGGAGAAAAGCCTGGCGCTCAAGGAATCAAGGGGAATCTGCTTCGAGGATGCGGTCTTCCATATGGAAAAAGGCGACATAGTGGATGACTATGAGCATCCCAACCAACAGAAATACGCCGGTCAGCGCATAATGGTCGTCGGCATTAACAATTATGCATATCTCGTCCCGTATGTCGAGACTGAGGATGAAGTGTTCCTGAAGACGATTATCCCCAGCAGGAAGGCAACGGAAAAATACTTTGGAGAAAAACATGAAAACTAGACTGACAAAAGAGGAAAAGGAAATCCTTGAGAGTTTTGAGAAGGGCGAATGGGTTCCCACAAAGAACCTTCCGCGAAGAAAGAAGGAATTAATGCGCTATGCGCGGAATACCTTGAAAAAGGACAAGAGACTCAATATCCGGATTTCCGAACGAGACCTACTCGAACTGCAGAGAATGGCAGTCAGGGAAGGCCTGCCATACCAGACGTTTGTCTCCAGCATACTTCACAAGTTCGTCAACGGCACATTGGTCGAGGAAAAGGAATAACGGACTGACAATCTGCCCCTCACGAAGCAGGCACCTCACCCCATCTGGTTACACTCCAGATTCATTATGATATTGTGCGCTCCGGCAGCTCCCGCCCGAAGTGCAGATTCTATGACAAACTCTGCACATTTTTCCGACGTAATATGAGTGCGATTTTCTGATAGAAGCTACACTTATTACTGCCCGTGGAAGAAAAGCTGTTCTTGACAGGGAAAACATGCGGGTATACTATGTTTTTAGGCACACAGACCGACTCAGCCGCCATGGATGCGTCGTATGGGGAATGTGAGAAGAGGGGGCGACGAATGAGCAAGGGTATAACTTTTGATGAAGTGCTCGACATGATTGACTCTTTGCCTGCTGAACAAAGAGAGTCACTCATTGAAATCGTGAAGAGTCGTCTGATAGAAGAGCGTAGGGACAGACTCGCAAAGAGCATTAAGAAGGCGAGACGCGAGTACAAGCACGGCAAAGCGAGTCGAGGAACGGTCGACGACCTTATGAACGAGCTTGCCAAATGAGAACGCTCATATGGACGAATACGTTTCTCCGGGCGCTTAAGAGAGTAGTGCGGAGACACCCAGAGAAGCGGCGGGATATCGAGGTCACTCTGAGATTCCTCCTGGCTAATCCATTCGCTCCTCAGTTGGAGACGCATAAGCTTAAGGGCAAGCTATCTGGTTCGTGGGCATGCAGCGTGGGGCGCGACTTGCGAATAATCTTTGACTTTGTGAAAGATGAAAAAGGAAAGGAAGGCATCCTTTTACTGGAAATCGGCACGCATGAAGAGGTTTACTGATGGTGAGAGATGATGTCTCCTTCATTTTTTGCTGACAGACATTAGTACCCCAATGACCAAATCTCAGTTCATCTGTATTTATTGCCTCAAGAGAGAACCAGAATTAATACCTTCCGAGGCGCACATTATCCCCGCTGCAATCGGAGGAACCCGGTACTCCAAAAAAATCGTTTGCAAGAATTGTAATGGTCTGACAAATCAAATGTTCGAAAATGCAGTCATTGAAAGATTTGCCTTCTTCCGGAGCATCTGGGGTATAAAGAGTCGAAAGAAGGACAGAGTGCCTCATGTTTCCACAAAACTGAAATTTGCTGACATCGAGGGGAAAGTTTCTATAGATCAAAATGGTGAATTGACTGGCCCAATCGTGATGACGAATCTGGATACGAACGGGATTAAGGAATATCGAGTTATTGGTTTTGGAGAAAAAGGCAAGAAACAAGCCGAAATTAAACGTCAACAAATCTCCGCGAAACATCCCAATGTCGCTTGGGAAGAAGTTCATCATGCTGAGACTCCATTGATTCAGTTCGTAATCGAGACTCCAGAAGTTGATGATATTATTTTGCGCAGATTGGCCGCTAAGGTTGCTTTCGAAAGTTGGGCCGAAAAAAGGGCATCATTGGTTGCCAGCGATAGTCAGTATGCTCAGATTCGGGACTTTATTCTGACGGGCAACCATGATTTCTGTTCCGGTGTTTTGCCGGCACCTCCACCCCTCACCGGGCTTAGCGATTTGCCTGTAGGCATCCATGCGGGCGGAATTGTACACAATGTGAGCTCCCCCATATTGGGAGCCTTTATCGTCTTCTTCGGTCTTTTCCACTATTGGGTCTTGATATCAACGAGCTATCAATCACTGCAATCTGATGATGAGTTCTGGATTGAGAATCCCCAGAAGGGATATTTCCCTGATTCCAAACTAAGATGCCAAGCCAGGCCCATCCTGATAGATTGGGGTCAGTATGTGCGGGCTTGGCGTAACGACCCACAGGGGATTCTAAAGAAAGCAGTCACCTATAATGAGGCAAAGTTCCAGGAAGCTTGGAGAGAAGCTTTGCAAGACGGGCGTGTGCTAAAACCCTGAAGCTTGGGTTCTTGAGTTGTCAGTTCAGAGAGTTCAACCGCAACGTATCTGAGTCGGGAATAAGTTCAGTCTTCTTGTCGATTCTGCACTTCAGCCATCTCCCGCAAAAGTCAAGAATTCGTTTTCAACTCTGCATATCCGGAGGTTGTTCCTGCGGCCGACAATGGAGTGTTCGCGAAATGGACGAATGTGTCTGTTCATCGTGAGGCGGGAGGCCGGCATTTCAGAATGAAGACAGGAGAAACGCTCGAAGAGAAGTGAGCCATCGGCTCTCTTTCTCTCCCCCATCAAGCCAGCGTTTTTTTAAATCTTCGCGTTGCGAGCCAGAGGGTGATGAGTCCCATCACGGCGAGGGCGAGCATCTGCGGCCAGAGAACGGATGGCCCGACTCCCTTGAGGAAAATTCCTCGGATAATCACGAGGAAGTACCGCAGCGGATTAAGATAGGTGAACCACTGGATGATGACAGGCATGTTCCTGATGGGGAACATGAAGCCGGAGAGAAGCACCGCCGGAAAATAGAAGAAGAACGTGCTCATCATCGCCTGCTGTTGTGTATGACTGACGGTGGAAATGAGCAGGCCGACGCCGAGCGTGGTCATCAAGTACAGCGCGGTCGCGGCGAACAACAACGCCAGATTGCCGCGAATGGGCACGCCGAACCAGAAAACTCCAATTACCGTGATGAGTATCACGTCCGCAAAGCCGATGAGGGCAAACGGAACGGTCTTTCCGAGAATGAACTCGCCCGATGTTATAGGCGTCACAATAATCTGCTCCATCGTCCCGATTTCCTTCTCTCGCACGACCGCCATGCTCGTGAGCATAAGCGTGATGAGCATGACAATGATGGCGATGACGCCGGGCACGTAGAAGTTGCGGCTTTCGAGATTCTCGTTGAACCACGCCCGCGTCTCGAGCTCGACGCGCGCAGGCTCTTCATACATCCCCTTCAGCCGCGTGAGCCGTGTGATGAGCACTTTTTGAGAAAATTGCGAGGCGATTCGAGAGCTGTAGTCGAGCACGATTCCGGCAGTATTCGAATCGGTCCCATCAACAATCACCTGAAGCTGGGCCGTGCGCCCGGCGCGCAGGTCATCCTCGAATCCATAATTGATGCGCAGTACGGCGTTTACCTTGCCGCGGTCCACGAGTTCGCGCGCGCGCCGTTCCTCGCCCACATATTCGACGATGTCGAAGTAGCCGGACTTGACGAATCGCGCCACAAGCTCACGGCTGGCGACGCTGTTATCGAGGTCATAGACTGCGGTGGCAACATGCTTGACGTCGGTTGTTACAGCGTATCCGAACACAAGCACCTGAATGATAGGCATCATGAAAATGACGCCTTTCATTTTGGGGTCGCGAAAGACCTGTATGAATTCTTTGATGAGCATGTGCTTGATTCGTTCAAACATGGTCACACCAGCTTTTTCTTGAATGTGAGATTTGCCAGCAACACCATGAAGATGCCGAACACGGTCAGCAACGCGGCTTCAAGTGCTAGAATCTCGAGGCCGACTCCTTTGAGATAGACGCCCTTGAGCAGCGTGACAAAATATCGTGCCGGTATCAGGTGCGTCATGACTTGAATCGGCCTTGGCATATTGCTGATGGCGTACATGAATCCCGACAGCAAGAATGACGGCAGGAACGTGAGCACCATCGCCAGCTGACTCGCCAGGAGCTGGCTCTTCGTCACGATGCTTATCACCATTCCGAGCGCCAAAGCCCCTACGAGGAAAATCGCCGCCAGCCCGAACAGAAGGGCGACATTTCCTCTGAGGGGGACATGAAACAGGAATTCCCCCATGAGCACTGCAATGAGCACATCCACCATGCCGATGAGGAAATATGGCAGAAGCTTGCCGAGAATGAGTTCGTGCCCCTTGACCGGCGTTGAGATAAGCTGCTCCATCGTGCCTCGCTCCCACTCGCGCGCGACGGTCAGCGAGGTGAGCAAAGCCGCAATCACCATCATGATGACCGCGATGAGTCCGGGGATAATGTAATTGCGCGATTCCATATCGGCGTTGAACCACGCGCGGGGCCGGAAATCGAGCGGCTCATTCAGCTCGAGTCCGCCGAGCCGCTGAATCTCGCGAAGCGCCACATTTTGGGAATACGTCGAGGCAATCACATTTGCATAACCAATCGCGATGGTCGCCGTGTTCGAATCGCTTCCATCAACGATGAGCTGCACGGCGGCCACACGGTTGGAATCAACGTGCCCTGCAAAGTCGGGAGGAATGATGAAAGCCATGAGCGCCTCACCGGAGTCAATGGCGCGTTCCACCTCGCGATAGTTGCGCACGTATCCCTTGAGCGAGAAGTAGGAGGAACCGCCGAAACCACTGATGAATTCGCGGCTGGCGTGCGATTCGTTCTGGTCCCAGATGACCATCGGCACGTTATCCACATCAAGTGTGAGCGCATAGCCGAACAACACGAGCAGCAGCATAGGAATGGCAATTGCCATACCGAGGCTCCTCGGGTCGCGAAAGATGTGGATGAACTCTTTCCGGGAGACGGCCCAGACTCGCATCGGTTTCATCGTTTCACCTCCTCTTGAGGCTGTTCGGCCCGGTCGCGCGCTTCGATAAGCGAGACAAACACGTCTTCGAGCGAAGGAACAATCCTTTCGATGCGCGTCGGCTTGTAGCCCTGTCTCTCGAGAAGGTCCCTCACCGCATGCGCGGCTTCATCTCCGTTTTCGGCAACGAGGTGCAGTCCTTTCCCGAACAAAGCGATTTCTTTTATGCCTGCTACTTTCTCAATCTCGCCCATTGCGTCTTGAGGCCGCTCGCAGAGGACTTCGAGGACTTCATCCTTCATGAGTTCGGTCTTGAGCGTTTGCGGCGAGCCGACCGCAATCAGCTCGCCTCGGTAGATAAGACCTAACCGGTCGCAGTATTCGGCTTCGTCCATGTAGTGAGTTGTCACGAAGACGGTCACGCCTTTGGCGGAAAGCTCATATATCAAATCCCAAAATTGTCTGCGGCTGATCGGGTCTACGCCCGAGGTCGGTTCGTCGAGAAATATGATTGGCGGCTCGTGCAAAATGGCGCACCCGAGTGAGAGCCGCTGCTTCCAGCCGCCCGAGAGCACGGCAGTGCGCGAGTGACGATGTTCCTCAAGCCCAGCCATCTCGATGACCCATTCTTTCCTTTCTTTCCGCTTCGCGGGTGGGATGCGATAGATGCCGCTGTAGAAATCGATATTCTCTTCCACGGTCAAGTCTTCATACAACGAGAATTTCTGGCTCATGTATCCGATGTGTGCTTTTATGTTCTCCGCTTCGGTTCGGATGTCGAATCCAGCAACCGTGCCGGCGCCTCCGGTTGGGGACAGGATGCCGCAGAGCATGCGGATGGTCGTTGATTTCCCCGCACCATTCGGCCCGAGAAATCCGAAAATCTCTCCTCTGGGAACATCGAACGTGACGCGGTTTACGGCCACGAAGCTGCCGAAACGTTTTTCGAGGTCTTTCACGACAACGGCCTTTTCGCTATTATTCTTTATCATGGCGGCCTCCTTCCCCTTTTGCGGCGAGGACCGACACGAACACATCTTCGAGGCTGGCCTCGATGGGCTTAATTGCGGTGACGGAAATGCCTTCTTCGGCAAGAATCGTTTGCGCTCGCACTCCGGCTTCCTCGGGTTCTCGTGTGGCGACGTGGACACGGTCGCCAAAAAGACCGACAGACTCGGCCTCAAGCCGTTGACGAAGCAACGCCTGGGCAGCGCGCGGCTGAGATGCGCGCACCTCCAGTATTGTGCCGCTCATGAGTTTTTTCACCCCGTCCGGCGTATCGCAGGCCAGCAATGTGCCTTTATGAATGAGTCCGACTCGGCTGCAGCGTTCGGCCTCGTCGAGATATGCCGTCGAAACGAAGATGGTGACCCCTTCGCGGACGAGCTGATAGAGAATGCGCCAGAAGTCGCGGCGCGAGACCGGGTCCACGCCATTGGTCGGCTCATCGAGGAACAGCACCTTCGGCGTGTGGATGAGTGCGCAGGCCAGGCCAAGTTTCTGCTTCATCCCACCGGAAAGATTTCCCGCGAGGCGCTTCTTGAACGGAGTCAGATTGCTGAAAGCAAGCAGTTTGTCAACTTTCTTTTCGCGACCCTTTCGCGGCACGCCGTAGATGTCGCCATAGAAATCGATATTCTCGGAAACAGTGAGGTCCGGATACAGCCCAAACCTCTGGCTCATGTAGCCTATCTTTTCCTTGATGGCCTCGGCCTCTTTGACAATATGGTGGCCTGCAACCCAGGCGTCGCCTGATGACGGCTCCATAATCGAGGTCAACAGTCGCATGGTCGTGGTCTTGCCGGCTCCATCCGGACCAACGAGCCCGAAGATTTCGCCTTCGGCGACCTCGAACGTGAGGCCGTCAACCGCGACCGTGCCGACAAAGCTCTTTGCAAGCGCCTGCGTCTCTATGGCATTCATTGCCGGCCTTCCTCTGTCACTACGATATCTGCATCGGCGGGCATTCCCGGCTTCAGTTCCATATTTGGATTCGGGATATCAATCTTGATGCGATACACGAGCTTCACGCGTTCTTTCTCTGTTTGAACGTTCTTTGGCGTGAATTCCGCCTCCGACGCAATGAAGGAGACATACCCCTGATACACTTTATCCGGATACGTATCGGCCGTCACGCGCACAGGCTGGCCGACCTTCACCCGGCCAAGGTCGCTTTCATTGACGTATGCCCGCAGCCATACATTCTGAAGGTCTCCAACCGTGACAACCGGCGTGCCGGAGGCGACATACTCCCCCGCCTCGACATTCTCGGAAAGCACAACGCCGGAAAGCGGCGATACAAGAGAGGCATAGCCCAAGCGCGTCTCAGCGAGCCCGAGCGTTTGTCTCGCTTGTTCAACTCGGGCGCGCGCTTGCTCGATGGTCTCCTCACGCGGCCCTTTCTTTACCAGTAGATATCGCTCGTTCACTTCCGCCAGCGCCGCGCGCGCCTGCTCGATTTCCTCCGCACGCGGCCCTTCCCGCACGAGTTCCAGATGCTCGTTCGTTTCCTTCAACCTTGCCGAAGCGACCTCATGAGAAGCCATGGCAAGGTCGAACTGCTGGGCAGCAATAATCCCATTGTCGTGGAGATACTTCTGCCGCTCGAACTCGGCCTTCTGGCGCTCTGCCTCCGCTCTGGCTTGTCGCACCGTGGCTTCCGCCACGGCGACCTCCTGCGCCCTTGAGCCGGCGAGCAGTTCATCGAGTCGCGCTCGGGCTCTTCGGGCGGAGGCCTCAGCCTGGGCTATTTCCTCGGGCCGCGACCCGGCCTCGAACTCGGCGAGCTGCGCCTTAGCCGCCTGCAATTCGGCTTTGCGCACACCTGTCTCGCGCTCAAGCTCAGCGCTGTCCAGTTGAGCCACGCGCTGACCCGCATATATGGTTTGCCCTTCAGATACGAGTCGGGACTCGACCCTGCCCGGGATTTTGAAACTCACTTCTGCGTCCGTCACCTCGATATTGCCGGATACCCGGATCACACCGACCTCGTCATCCGACCTGGTGAGATATCGCGTGGAAATGATCAAGCCGACGATAATCAAGGGCACCAAGACAATGAGTTTTCTCTTCCTTGGTATCATGATCGCACCTCCCTTCATGTGAATACTCATTCACATTTCGCTCACAATAAACCGCCTCGCAAAGCTTCCCTCGTGACCTCAGCCGCGTTGGGTTGCTTAAAGCACATCAGTGCTCATGAGCAACTTCTTTGGCAGCCTCCCCGGCAGGTTCGTGATGCACTGCGGAAGTGGTCGCATCGAGATGCAGCCGCTCGACGTAATGGACGAACTCGACGTAAGCCGCCACAAATTCGCGCCCGGCCTTAACGCTTTCCGATGCGGTCTTTTTCTTTTCGAGAGCCTTATGAAATCGCACCTGAATGCCTGTCACCACTTCATTCGTAAGCATGACCACGACTGAGTCAATTTCACCGGTTTCGAGCGCTTTATCGGCGCCCACGACTGCGGGTCCAAGGTTTAGGCCGGCGGGTTTCAAGCCTGTATATGGTGCTCCCTCACCCGCCCGGTGAATCCGAACGAGCGTCTCAAAGAAATACATGTCAGCAAGCTGTTTCGCTTCCGGCCCCTTGGTCCGTACGACCAGCGTTTTTTCAAACGCATCACGAATTTCCGCCTCGTGCTCCGGTTTCACCCACTTGAGGACGGGCGTGACATCCTTTTGCTCCAGTGCCGCTTTGGCCTCAGCTACGACAGGGCCGTCAAGCGTGTCACAATGCGCAAACGCTGCCTCCGACAGAAAGAGTCCAAACGCCGTGCCGACACAAGCGATTGCCAAAATGCTGATAAAACCAATCCGTACGTTCATCCTAGTCCTCCTTCGTTCAGTTTCTGCGTGCCGAGTCATGAGTCCCATCACATGGTCCAACTTTCGCTTGAATCGCATCATGAAACAACTTCCACGCCTTCTCCCCATGCTTCGTTACATCGAACGCGCCATCGCTCATTTGCCAGAGGATGGCCGCGGGTTGAATCATGCCGAGGAACATCATGGAAACAGTCGCCGGTTCGACATCCGGGCGGATTACACCTTGCTCCTGCCCCTGAGCCACAATTTCGGCTATCTTCGCGAGGTATCGCTGAATCATATCGTACAAGCGTCTCCTCCTGGCGGGATTGTCAGCATGGGCATCTTCCGAGAACACGACACGAATTGCCCCCTGATTCTCACGGATAAATATGATATGCAACTTCAGAAGGAGATTCAACCGCTCAAGGGCATCCGTGCTTTGCTCGCACACAGCCTTCACATTCTCCAGGAGTCGGTCTCCAATGAGGTCGAGCACAGCATCAAGGATTTCGTCCTTGCTCGCGAAATGACGATAGAGAGCCGAGGGGACCAGACCGATTGTCCGAGCCACGCGGCCCATGCTGAGTTTCTTGATGCCGTGGGTCGCGATTAGCCCGAATGCCACCTGTGCGATCTGCTCCTTGCGTATCTCTGTGGTGAGTTTTTCGGTGCTCATGATGCTCTCCTTTGTGAATGCCTATTCACACTATAGCACACCTTTGAGGAATTGTCAAGAGACAAAGGCATAATTTCCCGAGCACCTATAACAAATTTGCTGGTAATTAGTTACATAGGTCTAATGTTGTCGATAATAGATTAGAATATGAGCCTACTCCTTATGTTTTGCTGCCTTACCATGTGCATACAAAATCACATTATCTATCGGATGACTGAGAAAGAGCCTCTTTGACAAGGCAAACCAGAAAAGCATGAGAGAGGCAAGAAACAGCTGCTCATGGGTGTGAGCAGAACTCATCCCGATTTGGCAATGAGTTTCTTGAGGAGAAAGCGGTGACAGCGGTTTCCCTCCCGACAACTACAGAGAAGTGTGATCGTCTCTTTGTTGGCACGCTCGGCAAGCTCTGCGATTTTGCCCTGTTGCTCCCGCATCGCCGTTCGGTATCGCTTCGAGAATTCGGCCCACGTGATAGCCCCACTCTTCCAGTCCTTGATGAGGTCTTTCGGAGCGCCGAGTTCCTTTTCCCATCCGTCGACTCTATCTTTACGGACGCCACGCGGCCAGAAACGCATGACAAGAAGGCGGAACCCATCGTCCGGTTCCGCCTCGTCATAAACACATTTCGTCTTTACGGACATTGAGAAAACCTTGCCTTAACGAAATTTTGGGTTTTCGATTGTGGGTTTCGGATTGTGGTTCCGGATAGATTACTTCCTGCGTGTGGTCAATGACCTCTAACTTCAGTATACAGTTTCTCCTACGTTACTTCACATACGCATACACCGGGATTTCGAGGAGCTTCTGTTCGCGGTCGTTCGTCTCGACGAGCAGCTTGCCGGAGAATGCGCCTTTGGGCGGCTTTGACGTGAGCGAGACGGTCACCTGATACCTGTTTAGCGTCCCTTCCCTGCTGATCTTGTATGAGATAAGCGGGTTCGATGCTTCCACTTTGGTCAGCTCGAAATTCGACGTGTCGGTTGAGTAGATACGTATGCTTCGCGTCGGCACCACGTCGTGCTCGATGACTCCCAGCGAAACGGAATCAGGAACGGCTTTGACCGCCCCGACAACCTTCCCCCTCAACGCCACCTCCAGTCTCTTATGATTCGGCTGATTGGTCTCGACAATAAGCCTTTCAATGAAGTTGCCTACCGGAAGGCTCCCGTCATATTTGATGTCGATGTCGTAGCCCGGAAATTCCGCGTCCGCTTTAGGCCGGGCGGAAGCCGTGAACGCTGGCGCAGTGGTGTGCAGATTCTCGATTTTCAGCTTCAGGTCAGGTTGATAGAAAATCTGAATAGTCCGCATCGAGGCCATGTTCTTCTCAGCAACCCAATAGAGCGTGCGCGGTCTGACCTCCAGGGGCACGACCACCTTCGCGGAAATGTGCAACTCCGTTGAGGGCATCTTGGGGTCATTGGAATGCACGAAGATTGATTTTTTCTTTTCGCCGCCGGAAGCGCCCGAGCTGAAGGTTACCTCGATATTGCCTTCTTCACCCGGCGCAAGCTCTTTCTTGGATAGCAGTGTGCCGGTGCAGCCGCAGGTAGCTTTTACGTCATTTATGATGAGCGTAGCATCGCCGGCATTCTTGAACGTGAACGTGTGCTTCGCTGTCTCCTGCTGGCCCATTGTTCCGAAGTCATGCTCAGTTTCGGCAAAGACGATTTGCGGCGATTTTCCGGTTTGCTGCTGGGTATTCTCCGATTGGGAAAACGCGGGGAGAACACCTATAATCGTGCACAGAACAATTGCCAACGCCCATGCGCCCTTGGACAGAATGAAAGAACGTTTCATCACTAAACCCCTCCTTGAACGAGTTACCGATTTGGGCGGACCTGCCTTTTCACTGTCCGCCTCTGCTGCTCTGCGATATATCGCAAGATCCTATCTATACCTTTCTTATACTCGATTTCTGAATCCACCTCGATGAATTGCACGCCGAAAAAGGCTTCACGAGCCTTTGGCAAACGAAGGCTGAAACAGATTCGACCGAGAAGCGTCACGACTTCGTCATCCGATGGAATCTGAAACGACATTCGCACGCGCGTGCCCAGCCCAAGGAGCAAACTCTTGCCCTCAGGCATGCGAAAACCAAGCCCGCCCCCGCCGATGTCCGTCAGAGACCCCTTTGCGCGCGCCCGAATCCTCTTTCCGCGTTCATCTCCCGCCAGGATGGCCAACTTGACTTCTCGCGGAGCTTGGTTCGTGACCGACACCCGGTAGAAGCTCCTCTTTTCTCCAGATGACACACTGTCGGGAATATCGAGCCTAAGAGACGGTACGATGACCGCAGGATTCAATCTGAATTTTCCGCGGCCAGCCACTTCACTCTCGAAGGAACGGTTCTGACCGTTGTGGACAAACGAAACTCTCACCTTCTGCCCGGGCCGAAGAGGAACAATGCTGCCTTTCAACGTAGGCGCCTCAATCACAAACGTGTGGTCTTGAGCGTCTCTGTCGAACTCGAGGAATTTGCTCATATATTCCGACACCGAGCGCTCGCTCAGAACCCGTAACGTGAGTGAAAGGTTCTGCGAACAGGCAAATGAAAGAACCGATACCGCTTCTGCGGCTTTTTCGTTTTCTGGACTCACAACGGCATAACCTCGATACACTAAATTATAGCCACTGCAGCCGGAATGTTCAAGCAGTGCCAGTCTTGTCCGAAACAAACGATCCTAAACCGCGAAAAACTCCGTCACCATACAATCATGTTGACTTGCTTGAACAAAGAACCTCGCAGTTATGAATTGAAAAAAATTGAAATAAGCTGCACAAACCATAAGCGCTGAGGTCGCCCGCGCCCCGGCAGGAACAAAGCATGACAGCTCAGAACCATCTGGCAGAAATTCAAGGAACGGAAGGCAAACGATACAGACGAGCACAAATTCGACGTGATGAATTCTTCCCTATGAGATCCGCTCGACTTTCACCAGGACGCGCGAATACGTTTCCCTCATTATATATGACTGGCTGCGGGCCACTGGCTCTTCACACGGACATTGCAACAATGGGTCAAGTGTGATTTCTAGAGACTCCCGGCAAGCGCCTGATTGGCCGCTTTCTTGAATGAAGCAACAATGTGGTCGAGATACTCATTGCAGGGAACATGGAAGCCGACACTCGGCAGGCAAAGCTCCTCGCCCGAGCAGCGCTTTTCGGCCACGGGACAGTCGCCCACCTTATATTCCACCATGCGCCCTGCATGGCCGCATGTCCACGGGCACCCTTTTCCCCAGAATCGCTGCTCCTGGAAACGCGGCCTCAGATGAATCGGCACATTGACATAGCTATTCGTCTCGATTCCCTCGAGGGCGAGCGCATTCCGGAAATTCTCCAACGGAGCGCCATTGAGTTCTTCCGCCTTATACGTGAGCGGAATCATATGGACGGCGTGCGTGCAATTCTGCGCAACATACGTCGGCCTGATTCCCGGAATGTCCGACAATGCTTTCGTGAGATACACGAGATTCTTCTGCCGTTGAGCGAGCCACGTGTCGAGCCGCTTCAATTGCACATTCGCAATAGCGGCCGACACAGGATGCATGCGGAAGTTCGGCGCGATGCTATCTATGTATTTTCCGAGTGGCCTGTCCGACAACTCCTGGAACTGGCGCACCGGATGAGAGGCCCAGCTCACGACCTCATCAAAAAGCGCCTCATCATCGAACACGAGGATTCCGCCCTCGCCGCCGATGAGGTTCTTGGAAGCCTGAATGCTGAAACATCCAATGTCGCCCAGGCTGCCGACCTTCTTCCCCTTGTATGTTGCCCCGTGCGCCTGCGCGCAGTCCTCGATGACGCGAATATTATGTTTCCGCGCTATCTCATTGATGGGGTCCATGTCGCACGGGTGGCCATAAATGTGCACCGTCACGATGGCCTTCGTGCGGTCCGTGATTTTCTTCTGTATCTCATCCGGCCGAATGTTGAACGTGAGCGGGTCTATGTCCGCAAAGACGGGAATAGCATTATTATGAAGAATGCAGCCGACGGTCGCGCCCCACGTGTACGGCGACACAATCACCTCGTCGCCCGGCCCAACTCCGCTCACATGCAGGGCGGTGTCGAGCGCAGCCGTTCCGCTGTTCACGGCAAACGCGAATTTGCGCCCCTGATAGTGCGCAAAACTGTCCTCGAATTCCTTGATAGTACCGACCTGCATGATCGGAGAAAGGGATTCTTCCTTCAAAACGCGGACGACAGCCTCGATGACTTCGTCATCAATGACCGGCCACGGAGAAGGCTCAATACGCCCGGTCCCGTCGGCCTCGCGGTTCGTTTTCGTTGTTTCTTCCATCGCAGGACAACTCCTCCCTCTGACTGAAGCACGCACGTACTGTATCCGTCAATGCCCTAAAACAATAGCCCATCCGGACTGCCAACGTCAAGAAAAGGGAAATTCACGCTTGTTGCCGCTGGCAATCGCACAACAGGCTTGTGGAAACTCGGCACGCGGCGCCTTTGTGTTGTCCCGATAATGCATAATCCGTGGACGCGATTGTTTCATGCCGAGCCCCCGGACGCGGCAGCCCTTGTATTTTCCCCAAGAAAATAAGTATGATATTTCCGGAATCGGAGCGGCGTATACTTGGTTTGCAGTATTTCGGCTTGACCGCGGAGGCCATAATGACTGACATGGGCGACACGGCCTCAAAAACCCAAGTCGCGGTGCTCTTAAATGCCCACAACCCCTTCCTGTAGATACGTACATTCATAAAACACGATGCCGTATTCCGTCATCTGTTGCAGGGGCGACCCGGCGGGTCTCCCCTACAGAGAAATTTGCGGTCGCTGCATTGCAGCGGCCCCCGATTTCCGAATCCTCTGGATGATGGCACGAGTTTGAAAGGAGATTAAGCAATGACTGACAAACTGAGAGTGGGAGTGATCGGGTGCGGCGAAATATCAGGGCTTACCACATGGGGCTACCGCGCGGACGAACGCACGAGTATCTATGCGATTGCCGACCCGAACACCGAGCGTGCCGAGCAGCGTGCCGCTGAATGGAAAGCAGAGAAGGTCTACACTGACTACCGGAAACTGTTGGATGATAAGGCAGTGGATATCGCGATGATCATCACGCCGCATGACCTTCACAAACAGATGGTCGTTGACGCGCTCGACGCCGGCAAGCATGTCTCCGTCCAGAAACCGATGGCCCGCAACGCTGAAGAATGCAAAGCGATGGTACAGGCGGCCAAACGGGCGAAGGGCAAGTTTCAGGTGTTCGAGTGCTATCCCTTCTATCCGCCGATTGCGAAGGCGAAGGAATTGATTGATGCAAACGAAATCGGCGATGTCTCGATGATTCGGCTGCGCACGACGAGCGGCTCGCTCCAGTGCGGCTGGGAACTGACCTCAACCTCGTGGGAGTGGAAATTCAATCAGGAAAGGGTCGGCGGCGGCACGATGTTCGACGACATGCACCACAAGTATGCGCTCGCGCTGTTCTTTGGCGGGCCCATCGAGAAAGTTTCGGCGTTCATCGAGAATCCCGGCATGTTCCTCGACACTCCGGCAACCGTAATGTGGCGGCACAAGGAAGGGCAACGCTACGGCATCCTCGATGCGACTTATTCTCCCGACCTGATAATCGACACAAAATACTATCCCGTCGAAGAACGAGTCGAGATCACCGGCTCGAAGGGCATTATCTGGGTCACACGGCTGACCGGCGGATTGATGAAAATCGCTCCGCTCATCATGTACCGTGACGGCGAGACGCACTCCTTCAGCAATATCCCCGCAGAATGGGAAGATGGATTCATACGGTGCGCACAGCACTTCATTGATTGCATTCTCGCGGACAAACAGCCGTATCTCAGCGCCGAGCAAGGTCTGCAGGTGGTCCAGTTCGGGCGGGCCGTGTACAAGTCCGCCGAAGAAGGCGTGGCCGTGCAGCCAGACTCGATAGTCTGATTCCGGTTCGCCAACTCAAGAACAGTCCGTTCAACCGCTAAGTGCTGAATTTCACAAATTCGGTAACGTATTCCCGCGCATCTGTAGGGGCCGTTCGCGAACGGCCCTACCCCGCCAATTGCGAGGTGATTCCGGCCAAGCACGGGACAGGACACAAGAAGGCGCTTCCAGCGGACGTATGTCGTACGAGTACGCATCAGAAGACGGCTCCATCGGAGCCTATGTCGTAGGGCTGGACATAAGAAGGTGGTTCATCGGGCCGCATGTCGTAGGGGCGACCCGGTGGGTCGCCCGTGCAACCGACATTTTGCAGGAGGTTCGCAGTGCCAGGAAAGCGCTTCTGGATCGAAATTCCCTCGAGCATAGTAGGGGTCGTTCGCGAACTACCCTTACTATGTGGCCCATGTAAGACCCGCGACGCCCTGCATCACTCACATCTCCGTCAATCGCTTCTACGCACTCTGCCGGCGGTCGGTTATCGGCTAAATTTGCGGAGTTAGCTTCAAAAACGAATCAGTTCTTGTCTTGAGCATCCCCATTCGCGTGCCGTGTTGACATTGTGATTCGCGCGCACTATAATTCCCCTGCCATTTATTACCTACAGGCAACGGCAGATCAGCACGGTCGCATTCAAAAAGCAAGGTCAACGGGAACCGCAGATGAACGCGGATGAGCGCACGTTCAGGAATGTGCAGTCATTGCGAGCGGAGCGAAGCAATCTCTGCATCATAGAGGGATTCCTTCGTCACTACGCTCCTCGCAATGACGGCCCTTGGTTGCCGCTGTGCCGCGCCGCGTGTTCTCTGTGGTTAGGATATTTTTCTCATTCGGTCCTATTCGTATCATTCGTGTTCCTGTCTCTTCTTCGTGCCTTCGTGCCTCGGTGGTTCGAATGACTGTGGCTACTCGCCGCCCTTTGCGCTTCGGGTCTGCGACCCCTATGCGCCTTTGCGGTTGAGACTGTTTTACTTTGACCAACAGTGGTTCTGAGAAGCAAGACAGGGAGAAACCCATGCTTGCGAAAGTCTGCAGCAGCCCCGCGCTTGGGGTGAATGTCAGGAAAACGCGTATACTGAGATGCTTGATAGCCGCGGTGATCCCGCTCGTTCTTTCTGCCTGCGCCGTAAATGTTCTCCCGATTCCACATGTGGCAACCGTTGTTCCCTCTATTGAAGGCCGTATCACCGAAGATGGAGTACCCGTCGCAAACAGAACGATTATCTATCATTGGGAGAAGACCGAAGAGGGGTGGATGTACACCGCGGAAACAACAACCTCTCCGGAGGGATATTTCTCCTTTCCCAGCAAGAGCCGATTCAGACTCGTTGAAATTATTGTCGTCGCGGCCGATTGCAAATATGCATACAAATTGACCATTAAGGACTCTGACGGAGATATGCCTTTAATTGAGGACTACTTCTTTCAAGCGTGCAACGCGCCTCCCAGTCAATTGAAAGCTACCTGCGACTTAGGTCTGCATGATGAAGACAAGTGTGAGGTAATCAAGGCTTGGATGCCACAAGGAGAGGAATAGGAGAAACCAATGCTCGCGAAAGTCTACAGCAGTTCGGTATTCGGAATCGATGCGTATCAGGTCGAGGTCGAGGTAGACCTCTCCGGCGGGCTACCGTCGTACACGGTCGTCGGCCTGCCCGACAACGCCGTGCGCGAAAGCAAGGAGCGCGTCGCCGCCGCAATCAAGAACTCAGGCTATTTCCTGCCGAGCAAGCGCATCACCGTTAACCTCGCCCCCGCCGACGTGCGCAAGGAAGGCTCGTCGTTCGACCTGCCGATTGCTATTGGTATCCTCGCCGCCTCCGAACAGCTCAAGAGCGAAAGATTCCTCGACTATTATATTTCCGGCGAACTGTCGCTCGACGGCGCGATACGCGCCATCCCGGGCGTGCTGTCGATGGCGCTCGAGGCCGCGAACGCGAACAAGCGCGGAATCATCGTGCCTCAGGACAATGCCGCCGAGGCGGCCGTCGTCGATAAGGTCGAGGTGTTTCCCCTGAAAAGCCTGCGCGCGCTCGTGGATTTTCTGGAGGATTTCAACACAATCGCGCCCCACAAGGTCGACCTCGAGGCCGCGTTCGCGCAAGGCTCGCGATACGACATTGACCTGCAGGACGTGAAGGGACAGGCGCATGTGAAGCGCGCGCTCGAGGTGGCCGCCGCGGGCGCGCACAATGTGCTCATGATTGGGCCGCCCGGCTCGGGCAAGACGATGCTCGCGCGCAGGCTCGCCACTATCCTGCCCGACATGACGATGGAGGAGGCGCACGAGACCACGGAAATGTTACCACAGTCTCTAAATACCTCAAGGTCACCGAGACTATCGAGGTCTCTCCGCTTGCATCACGCTGCTTAACTAGAAATTATTACAGCACTTATGATGTTTGTAAGATTCTTGGAATAGACCACAAAACGTATAGGCGATATGAGGGCAAGCTTTTCCCGATGGCCAGGAGGAATTCGAGGAACGGGTTCAGGATGTTTTCTGAGGAGGATGTGAAGGATTTGAAGAAGATTTGGAATAAACGTCGCAAGAGGAAGAAAAGACGATAACTACCCCGCCTTGTCGCTCACATCAAGTCGGATTTCTCGCCACAACACTCCGGTCTAGCAGAGAGTGTACATACGTGATGAAAGTGTTGATTGAGAGTTCGAGCGAAACGAGTGAGTTTTTAAGACGAAGGTTGCAGTTATCTGGCCATTGGTTCTCTCCGAAAGCCTTCCACCAGATAAGAAATATAGATATTGTCGAAGAATTTCAAACATTATGGTAAAATGCTTTTCAACGAGGGAGATAACACCCACATTTCCCAATTCTTCTTTCGCGCGTAATTGGGGAAACGGTTTTGAGGTAGAACGATGAAACGATATCGAATCTTTAATTGTGATTTTGATTCGAGGGCTCTCATTCTTGCTGAGGAACAAGAGTGGACATCGGAAATCAGAGAACAGTGGCAGGATAGCATTAGCAAAATCAAAGAAGGGCTTATAGCCGAATTTGGAGTGAACAATGCCACTATTAAGATTGGCAATTTCATTGATTTAGGTCCAGCCCCCTTCTCAGTGGTTAGCTTTCATAATAAATTCTTTGCACAAATAAGGTATGCATTCACAATCGGCGCTTATTATCCTGCATTAACAGGAGCCTGCTGTTTAGGAGAGCGAATTCTAAATCATCTCATCTTGGGGCTTAGAGACGATTATAAGAAAACTGCAGAATACAAGAAGGTCTACCGGAAGGATTCTATTGATAATTGGGACCTTGCCATTAAGACGCTTGAGTCATGGGAAATTCTTCTCCCAGACGTCGTCGGATGGTTTCGTGAACTCAAAGGCTTCAGAGATAGGATGATACATTTCACTCTTGATACTGACAAAGATGATAGACAACTATCCCTGTCCGTAATCAAGAAACTCGCTCAGATCATTGATGGTCAATTTCCCGGGTCACAATTTGCTGTGTTGCGGGCGCCCTGGTTTATTGAGGGGATTCCTGGCGAGAGTTACATTAAGAAATCTTGGGAAAATAATCCCTTTGTCAAGAGAATCTATTTGCCCAATTGTCGACTAGTCGGCTTCCAGCATAAGGTCGTACAGTTATTGCCGAAACTCATAGTCAACGATGACTTTCCATATAAAGCTGAGAAAATATCCGATTCGGAGTTTGCGGAACTACGTAACAGCGTGATCTCTTAGGTTCGATAGGCTCCTGATAAGAATTGAGACCGGGGAAAGATGGTGGACATCGTCTAAACAAAAGAGAAGCAGCCTGTTTGGATGAGTGGGCATTTCGGAGGAGAATCATTGGAGTCAGCCATTAAAGATGCCCCTCCAAGTAAGGCTGATAATATTCTATTCAGGAAGATCTTTAAGAGCTTCTGTGAAATAGTGCAGTAGGCGTCGGGAGTGGGTAATCCGCAGGGTCAGAATAAGAACAAACCATATTTCCTTTTTCTGAGAGAATGAAGAGCCCAGAGGAAATTTCAAAACAAATTGAGGTTCTCTTGCAAAAAAGAGACTGCCTCTCCGAAGTCCTAAGTGCTCTTCTGTCTGAGATTCCCCGAGAAATATATACTAAGATTGAGGCGGCACCGTATTTTGCTCTTTGGCAAACCACGGCTAAATGGTTTGAAGAGAACGGACGTTTTTTCGAAGCGAACTCTGTTTTTGAAGCATTATATCAGGAACTGAACGAGGCGCAAAAGGAAACTAGTCTTCGGATTCACAAAGGAATGCCGCTAGTTTGGCTAAGTGATAATTACCTTCGATTAGAACAACCTTGGCATGCTCAGAGATTTCTTCTATTGACTATAATAGAAGATGCCATTGCGAATAATGGTCTTGTGAATCCAAATACCACTGGATCCTACCATAGAGCCGTTTGGTATTTTGGCATGGCTGACGAATTGTTCAGGAAATATGCCAAGGAAGCCCATGAGCTTTATCTGCAGGACCAAGATCTTGGTAAATTCCCAGAATGGATCTTGCTTTATCTGTCTGCACATATAGCTATGAAGTATCCCATATATCATGAACTCGATTCGTATCCGCTGAATAGATCTTTCGCAAAATATTGGTTTGGCAAGTTATGCTCGAGTGGAAAAAATTTGGGAAGGCCATTTGAAGACTTTTGCGCCTTATTGCTCTCGTGCATTCCAGGTTTTGAGGTCAAGATGAGAGCTTCAACTCAAGATTATCATTTTGATGCGTTGGTAAGAAATAAGAGTATCTCAGCGGATTTTCGAAAGGATTTTGGAAATTATCTGGCAACAGAAAGCAAAAATTGGGAGAAACCCGTGCAACCAGACGTTATCGCATATTTCGCATCTAGACTTGTATTTCATGACATGAAGAGCGGAATCCTCTTTTCTAAGAATGGAATAACGGGTGAGCGTGATAATAGAAACGCTGCTCTTACTTTAATAAAATCCTTCTATAAAATCGGGCGTATAATAATGGTCGTCAACGAGGAGGATATTCAGGAAATCATTCAAGGTCGAAATCTCATTAACCTCCTGCAAGAAAAGTACGAGCAAACAAGGTTCGGGACAAGATGAATTATGGTACTCCAGGATCGCACGAATGTCAGGATGCTTCTGGCAGCGGATAAGTGCATTTTGCTCTTCTTATCACTGCTTATTCTACTTGAAGTGTCAGATTAAATCCTGGCTAGTTCAGTTAATCTCCGCAACATTTCTTACAGCCTCTCCGGCCTGATGCTTTCGCTTCCTCGAGGGAATTGAACTGGATCATGTTTCCCGGTGCTATCTTCTCCGCAAGCGGACATGACGCCTTATGGAATACGTTCGACTTCTTAGAGGCAACATAAGGAGCATCACTTTCCAACTCTTCGTGTTCAATTGCTTGGCTCGGCTCATGAGCCCATAATCCCCTCTTCTCTTGCCGAGCCTCTCTCTGGGCGGCCAGAAACAGGTCCTGGTACTTCACGTTCGGCGGATAAGTGGAAGCCTTGGCATATCCCTGCCGGACCAACGCTTCATTTACGAATACTTCTCCCACGTAGACATAAGCCAGTAAACGCCCGTATCTATCCCAATGCTGAACGTCAGGCTCAAGTTCAACATCCTTATTCTCCACAAGCCGCTTATTCGCTTCTGTGGCTTCTTTCCCGTAATACTCCACGCCTTTATTTGGGTGCTTCGTCTCAGGGGTATCAATGCCGATATACCTGACTTTCCCCTCTGTGCCATTATAAAGTTTGATAACTATGGTGTCGCCATCAACCACCCGCACGACCTTCGCCGGAATCCTCAAGGGGTTATCATCCGGCAGGTCACCAACGCCCCTTGCCTGATATTCGCCCTCAAGGAAGTAGTACACCAACTGCCGGCCTTTGATTTCAAACGCAATTTCTTCGTCATAGGTAAGCGTAAAGGGGCCAAACTTTTCGGATTTCTGCTTGTCGTGCTGGCGATGATACAGGGGCTTCCCGTATGCTTCTTTTAGAGAGGCTATCGTAACCTTGCCGCCTTCTTGGAAGCCGTCAGGTTGTGGCACGGCGGCGGTAAGAATAATAGGTGTGAGTATAAGAAATATAAGAAAGAATAAACGGACAAGCTTCATGTGATTCATTGTATTGATTCAGGAGCCTGTTGTCCAGCAGGCCGGGCGGTCTTGTAAAGAGAAGATTCGATAGGATGGCTTGGGCAAGCCTCGGGGGATTTTGAGCCCCGGGAATAGTATTCCGGATTTACCTAGTATTTTCAAGGGTTTTAGTGCCAGGAGTTTGTGAAGTGTATTTTCCCTTTCATTCCCTTTTGTACCCCTTCCTTTTCCTTTTGACAAGGACACTTTAAGGACACCTATAGTGCATTATTGCCAGAAACAAGAGGAGGTGTTGCGACCAATTTTTGCTCTTTTTGGAGGCCCCTATTTGAGCTTATATCGCCCCGGGAATACTCTGACAAAGATTTCCCGATAACCTCCAGGGTTTTTCACACGATGTTTCGGCAAAAAAGTTCGCAGAGTCTTAAGTGGCCATTGGGGACATGCCTTACGTACATCGGCTGCTCGGAATGGCTGTTTTAGCTTGCCAGCCTTAACAGCCTTCCTGATATCGTCCTCTATCTTTGACATGTTCTTTCCCTCTGCTTTGGGCCAACGGAGACTGTATCTCAGACATGCATCTTTAGTGCGAACAAGCCATCACCCTTTTAGCTGTTGCGCCGCCGTGCTTCAATTGAACTGAACAGCATCCCAGCCTATTAGAAACATCGGCCAACACTCGGTACAGAAGATTCGTCCAGGCCTTATTGTGTCCTACCCACTCTTGCCTGATATACTTCCTATATCTGTTCTTATAGTATTCTTCATCAAGTCTTTCCAAGAAGACCTGGGAGAATCTGTTTAATAGCCGTTGCTGGGATGTCATTCGGTGGATGCCATTCTTGGATTCGGTGCCAAGAGTTCTTGTAAAGGAAGAAAAAGTAAGCCGTTGAGAGAAGGATAACTGATTATTGCTTCGTCATTGAAGACAAGCAAATCATTTGGACCATTGGGCGCATCACCCAGAAAGACGGTTTTCAACAATTCTCCTGAATTTCTCTTGATCACGGCCAACTCGCGGTTATTTCTATTTATTGATAACAAGAATTCTCTATATAAGACTTGTGAAAGCGGGTCTACCCAAGGAAAGTGTTCGTTGTATTTGTTCGGCTCGAACGAGATATTCTCAATGATTTCATGCGATTCTGCATCTATTCTATATATTCCTTTTCGAGACTGAAACATCCCAACAAAGATCTGGTTTGCCGACTCGTCGTAGATAATCGATGAAGGAGTACTATCATCACTTCTATTGTTAAGGATTTCAGCAAGATAGATATTGCGAACATACCTCCGCTTTCTCAGGTCGTAAACGGCCAAAAAGCTATTTCCACCAGGGTAAGTCTTCCCATTGATATTCCCGCCCCGCTGAATTCCCAAATAGAGAAACTCATCTTTAGGGTCGGCAAGCATGCTCATAACGCCTCGTCCACCCTTTGGATAGGGAACAGCAGTATGTTCATACGTTGCGCTGTTAATCACAAAAAACTGTGGTATTTTGTTACTGGCGAAGTATACATATCTTCCATCACAGGAAGACGTCAACTCCCCTTCTCCTCCCCCTGCTATTGCTATGCGCTTGATGATGGCACCAGTTTCGATGTCAACCGCTAAGATGAAGTCTGAGAATATCTGGCCAATAAATAGTTTCCCGCCTGAAATAGCCATTTTCCCGGGCACGTACCGCCTTATTTCTCTCACTTTGGATAAGGACGTAATCGATTCATAGTTATCTAGGGCTATAGTCTTTTCTATTGTTCTTTCAGTTGGATCTAGCAGCGCAATATTACCGTTGTGCCAATTTCCGACGAATACCACATCTTCGTAATTCAAGAGAGTCCGGGGCTGTTCAGGCAAAGGAAATTGAAAAAATGAACAGATGTCCTCACCAATTCCTGGTTTTTCAACAAGCTTGAACTTATTAGGCGTTGCCAACGCTGTGCGTTCAAAGTCTTTCAATGAACTGATGAGAAGAATATTCGTCCCAAACGCGGCATCGTTGGCTCCTGATTGAAAACCTTTTTCGCTGAATATGAAGCCCCTGTCTGCGCCGATGTCTTCAACTAGCGATTTCAGAGCTAATACCTTTTCTTTCGTGACAGGTGTTTTCCATAATTTGCATTCAACTGCCCACTTGGATTCAATACCAAGTTGGCTGAAAGACACATAGACGTCGATCTTATGCTCCGCACGTACGCCCTCAACAAGTTTCTCAACCTCAGCAGTATACCCTTGCCTGCGAAAGAAAGCTGCAACTTCTTCTTGATATTCTCGCCAGTTGGCATAGACTCTGGTCATTGCTTGTCTCAATCCTACAAAGGTGCTCTATTTAGGGCATGTATAAGCGATAACAGAAAAATTTACTGGCATCATCCCGCTAGAAAGGTATTTTACCAGATTCTCAGGATATCTTGAAGATCTTCTGCATACAATCGTCTGAATTGCTCTCAACCGCATATATGTAAAATAATTAAATTCAATGCTTGACGAGGTTTGTCCGACCATGTATACTCTCATCGGGTTTCATTGGTTTTTGTAGGTATTTGGCCGAGAAACAAAAGAGGTATGAGATGACCACGGAAGAACGTTGGGTCGGGGTCGAAGATGTAGCTACACACCTCGGCGTCAATAAAGATTCAATATACCGCTGGATAGAGAAAGCGGCTCTGCCTGCTCATCGAGTCGGACGGCTTTTCCGCTTTAAGCTTTCTGAAGTCGATGATTGGGTTCGTTCTGGCGGCGCAAGCGAGGCGAATAATCCATCTAATGTAGAGAAGAAAGGAATGACGAACGGTTCTCCCGCAACGAGAGAAGAGAGGGACGCATAGATGTCGAACCTAACACGCGACATAGGGTCGGAGGACCTGAAGATCGTCGATGTGGTAAATCTCCTGAAAGAGGACAAGTACCTGATTCCGACGTTCCAGCGGGACTTCGTCTGGGATGCCCAGAGCATCAAGAAACTATGGGACAGCATGTTCCACTTCTATCCCATAGGAAGCCTTCTATACTGGGAAACCGATTCCTATCTACATACACACCGGAAGCTTGGTGGTTTCGAATTCCCTCATGACGAAGACACCGTGCGCAAGTTCAAGGAATGGAAATATATCCTCGATGGCCAACAGCGAGCCACTTCGATCCTCGTGTCCATGCTTGGCGGCAAGGGGCGAGTTGAGGACGACAAGGATTTCGACTATACGCTGTTCTTCGATGCGACAAAGGCGGAGTTCTTCTTCCCCGACGAGATCGAAACTCGCAA
Organism: Candidatus Abyssobacteria bacterium SURF_17; assembly: GCA_003598055.1. Lineage (GTDB taxonomy): Bacteria > Abyssobacteria > SURF-5 > SURF-5 > SURF-5 > SURF-17. The sequence goes on from QZKI01000121.1 coordinate 83,243, forward strand.
GAAGGCCGTATCCGACGAACGGTTTCTGGTCCGCGTGCGTGATGTGCCCGAATGGAAATTCACATTCTACAAGGAAATATCGAGCGCCGAAGGATTCGACGAGAAGATTGAGCATAACCTCTATCAGCTTCAGCGCATGTTCACCGATTACAAATTATCCATTATACGGATCAAGGGCGTCGAGGTCAGTGAAGTCTGCGAGATTTTTGAGCGAATCAACCAAGAAGGGAAGAAACTCCATCCGGTAGACATCATCGTCGCGCGCACGTATCGCAACGAAAGGGACGGCGATCCCGGTTTTTATCTGAGAGATTACTTGCAGGGGCTCAGGGACGTCTTGGTTGAGAACGGCAGCCGCTGGCAGGAAATGGATGACCTTACCATCATTCAGATGGTAGCTGTGTGCTTGCGCAAAAGACATACCGAGGGACGTAATCCTTTCGGCATAACACCCGCATCTTTGGACAATCTCACAACCCACCACTTTGAGCAAAACTGGGAATCGTGCGAGAAAACGATCCTTGAAACGCTTAAGTTCCTCACAGATCAGAGGATTCTCGGCCCGTCAATGATGCCTTTTATCTACTTGGCATTGCCCTTGTGTCATTACTTCGACCAAAACAAGTCGCCAAATCGGGACATCGCGCGTCAATGGTTCTGGCGCACAGCGTTCGCCCTAGACCGACTCAGTTCTTCGACCGAGGTTTACGGATTATGTGAAAACTTCTTCGACTCGCTGGAAGGCAGCCAAGAACCAACGATACCATCTTTGGTTCTTTCCAAGACTAAGCTCGTCCAGGCCAGCTATTACTATCGCAACGCTTTCAGCCGGGCAGTTCTTGCATTTTTGGCTAACCAGCATCCGAAGGATTTCAGTGACCCGCAAGCCGAGGTCCTTGACAACGTATATTTACTCTTGTCGCAGGCTCCCAACCTGCACCATATCTATCCGCAGAATTTCCTCAACGAGATTGACGAAATGCCAGCAGATGCCGAGACCAACAGCCTGATGAATATCTGCTATCTTCGGGCGCGAACCAACATAAGGATCAGTAACCGAAATCCGCTAGACTACTTCAACGATTTCAAGGAAGTGCGGGACTTCGATGGAATCCTGAACTCACACCTGATTCCCGCACAATACACAAAGCGCGACAACTTCGCTCCGAGTGACTACCGGGATTTTCTATTCGCTAGGGCGGAGCTTTTTTGTAATCGCTTGGATCAAGCGCTGCCGGATGTGGCTGTGCAGATTGTCGATTGAGGTGAGGAATGATTAGAAGCCGGATTGGCCGTATATGATCGGATGAGGAACAATGAAGAACATATTGCTCACATTTACAGGCTTCCATGACCCCTACACTAAAGGGCTTGTCGGCCAAGAAGATCAGCCCGGGCCCATTCTCGCGCTCGTTGCCGCACGGCCATTCGACCACATCGTCCTTTTCTCAACGCCCAGCACAGAGCAGCTGACGATAGATACACAGACCGAAATCAAGAAGCGTGCGAAAGATGTTCAGGTCGACATCCGCAACTGTTCCCTCAACGATCCAACGGACTATACGGCCATTCTGAGGAGCCTTAGGAGGCATATACGCGAAATTGTCGACGAGCAGCCAGACGCGCATTACTCCATCGCCGTTGCCTCTGGAACACCGCATATGCATGCATGCTGGGTACTCCTTGCGGCCAGCGGCGAAATTCCAGCGAAGATACTCCACATTCGTCCTCCACGTTTCGTGACCAAGGAATGTCCCCTGGTATCGGAGGTTGATCTTTCTGCAGATGAATTCCCGGCGGTCCGCGCGAAGATCGCAGCAGTAGACACTTCTCCGGATATGCCACCCGACTTCGATGTCGCGGTCCGGCAACTGGGCATTATTGGTGATCACGAGTCGATGAGGACCGTTCTCGAAGTTGTGGCAACGCTGGCACCCTCCAATGCGGCGATTCTGATCCGGGGAGAGACGGGAACCGGAAAGGAACTGCTGGCGCGCCTGGTGCATCAGTTGAGCGGACGCCCGGCAGACCTCTTTGTTCCCATCAACTGCGCGGCCATCCCAGAGGAACTCGTCGAAAGCATTCTGTTCGGGCATAAGCGAGGTGCCTTTACCGGTGCAAACGCAGATCAGATGGGGAAGTTCGATCTGGCGGACGGGGGAACCCTCTTCCTCGACGAGCTCGCGGAATTGCCAACGCAAATGCAGGCGAAGCTCTTGCGCGTCTTGGAAGATGGACTCGTTGAGCCTATCGGAGACAAGGCAGCCCACAAGGTTGACGTGCGAATTGTAGCCGCAACCAACCGAGACATTGGAAAAGCGATCAAGCAGAGCAAGTTCCGAGAAGACCTCTACTACAGGCTAAATATTGGCGAGGTAGTCGTTCCTCCCCTTCGGGAACGGAGAAGCGATATCCCGAAGCTGGCCCTGCATGTTCTGGATCGTGTCAACGCAACGATGAAGAGAGCCAGGCGGCTGTCACAGGCCGCGCTAGCTCGCCTGCAGAGTCAAGCCTGGCCCGGGAATGTGCGTGATCTTGAAAACGTGATCGAACGATCCGTTCGTTTGAGCCGAAACGAAGTGCTGGAAGCCGACGATCTGCTTATCTCCGAGCCAGTAACTCATGTCGATCCACTTGACGCATTGCCGGAGCCCCAGCCAGGTTTCTCTCTGGAGGGATTCATCGGCAGTGCCAGGAAGCAGCTCATCCTGAAGGCACTGGAAGCCGCCGAGGGTAATCAGAGTGAAGCAGCGCGGCTTTTGGGAGTCAGCCCGCAGGCCGTGAGTAAGTTCCTCAAACAGTTGGACGATTACAACCGAAGTTGAAAGCATTACAACTCAAGTTGAAGAAACACGATCAAGGAGAAAACGGCGGAAGCAGCGCAACCATTTGTACATCAATGGGATGGAAATTCTCCAAACACTTGGCATCCCCTTTGCTTTACTTGCTGATCAGGACACGGGCCTCAGCAAGAAAGGAGATGCAAACATGGCACTGTTTACGGTTAGCACGGTCATCGACGGCGACACATTCGAAGTCAGCGGTGGCTGGAAATGGAAGGGACAAAACGGTTCACGCGTCAGACCCACCGGTTATGATGCGCCTGAACTCCACGAATATGGTGGACAGGCGGCAAATGAGAAGCTCGCCAGGCTTATCCTCGGTCAACAGGTCGAACTTCGCGCAGCGCACCGAGTTGATCGCGGACGTCTGGTTAGCGATGTGTACTACAATGGCAAGTACCTCGCTGACTACTTCCCTGAATATCAGTAGGCGAGAATGCTTCACGGAAACGTTGAAGCAATGGCAGGTGAGGCTCGCATAATGAAATCACGCAACTTCGACTTCTTGAGTACGCATAACCGCGAACTCGCTGAACTCGGCGGCTTCGCGGAACGGTATGCGCACAGTGATCCGACAAGCGCCCTTGTCAAGTTGCGGATGTTCGGCGAGAACCTCGTGGCCGATTTCTTCCAGAACTACAAGATACCCCGCCTGCCCCAGGCAAATTTCCTGGAACTCCTTCAAGTGCTGGAACGGCAGAGCCTGGCCCCGCCTGTCGTGCTTAGTAAGCTCCATGCTCTTCGAACTCAAGGAAACCGAGCTGCACACGGCAGTGCAGGTGCTGTCAGTACAAAGACTGTGATGTGGATTCTTCGAGAGGCTTTCGATCTCGGGAAGTGGTTTAGTCTTACGGTGCACTCAGACGAGGCAGTACGCAATCTTTCCTTCGAAGAACCTGTCCCTGTTGATACCAAGGGGGCCTTGAAGAGGGAGAAGAAAGCCGCGCTGCAGAAGCTGGCTGCGCAAGAATCGCAAATGCAGGCGCTGCTTCAGGACCTCGAAGCCACTCGTCTGCGAGCAGTCACGGCCGAAAAAACCGTCGAGGAACAGAAGGCTATTCTGGCCCAGGCCAATCAGGCCGCTGATGTACTTCAGTTTGACGAGGAGACCACTCGTAAGCTGCTAATTGACCAGCTCCTGGTCGAGGCTGGCTGGAATGTCGCACCGGATGGAAAAAGCACGAATGAAGTCGGTAAAGAGATCGAAGTGCCGGATCAGCCGACCGATACTGGCGTTGGGTACGCAGATTACGTTCTGTGGGAGGACGATGGTAAGCCTCTCGCCGTCATCGAGGCGAAGAAGACCGCTCACGGTGCGGAGAAGGGTCGCACCCAGGCTAAGCTTTACGCCGAAGGACTCGAGAAGAAGTATGATCAGCGGCCGATCATATTCTATACGAACGGCTACGACATCTATGTCTGGGACGATGCTAAGGGCGATGTTCCGCGTCGCATCTACGGGTTCTATAGCAAGGACAGCCTGCAGCGTTGCATGTGGAAGACTCGAGAACGTCAGAAGCTGGCCGAACTGGGCCCCAAGTCGGAAATCGTGGACCGACGCTACCAGATCGAAGCTGTCAAACGTGTCTGTGAGCGTTTCGACCAGAACCGTCGCAAAGTCCTTATTGTCCAGGCTACGGGCACGGGGAAGACACGGGTTGCGGTTGCGTTGTCCGAATTGCTGATCCGAGCGCGGTGGGTGAAACGCATCCTCTTCCTCTGCGACCGGCGAGAACTGCGCAAGCAGGCGAAGAACGTGTTCGCCGAGTTCATCGAGGCGGAACCGCGTGTTTACGTGACGGCTCGTACCTCAGAGGATCGAACAAGGTCGATCTACTTGGCGACCTACCCGGCGATGATGAAGGTCTTCCAGAGTTTTGACGTGGGTTTCTTCGATCTGATCATCGCGGACGAATCCCACCGGAGCATTTACAACCGCTACCGCGACTTGTTCCTTTACTTTGATGCTTTGCAGGTGGGGCTTACCGCCACGCCGCGAAACATCGTCACTCATGACACCTATCGCATGTTCAACTGCGAGGACGGCGATCCGACAGCGCACTTCTCCTACCAGGACGCGATTGAGCACGTGCCGCCTTTCCTGGCGCACTTTCAGGTCACCAGCCATACCACGAAGTTCCTGCGTGAAGGCATCCACTATGACACTATGACTGATGCCCAAAAGCAGCAGCTTGAAGAGCAGGTCGAGGACGCCGAACTGGTGGACTACGAGCGGGAGGCCGTGGACAAGTCCGTGTTCAACAAGGACACCGACCGGAAAATCCTCCGGAACCTCATGGAACACGGCGTGCGAGAGGCCACGGGCCAGCATGTCGGCAAGACCATCGTTTTTGCGCGCGATCATAACCACGCGATCCAGATTCAGCGCCTATTTGAAGAAATGTATCCCCAGTACATGAAGCCCAAACGGGAATTCTGCGCCGTTATTGACAATTACGTTGACCGGGCGGAGCAATTGATCGACGATTTCAAGGGTGTAGGAAACAACGATAACCTGACCATCGCTATATCCGTCGATATGCTTGATACAGGGATCGACGTTCCCGACGTGGTCAACCTGGTCTTTGCCAAGCCGGTGAAGTCTTACGTCAAGTTCTGGCAGATGATCGGCAGGGGCACACGGCTCTGCCGAAATCTCTTTGGCCCGGGGAAGCACAAGAAGCACTTCCAGATCTTCGACCACTGGGGGAACTTCGAGTACTTTGGTATGAACCCGCCGGAAATTCAGCCTTCGGTCCAGAAGTCCCTCATGCAGACCGTGTTTGAAATCCGTATGAACATCGCCCAAGAGTCGCTGTCGAAACAGAATCTACCTGCCTTTGAACTGGCCGTCGAGCTGCTTGAGAAAGATGTTCGCGCTCTGCCTGAGGATTCAATTGGCGTCCGCGAGAAGTGGAGACAGGTCAAGACAGCACAGCAGGACGGCGTAATTAAGAAGTTCGATGCCGGGACCGTCGGCATGTTGCGCATGGAAATTGCCCCGCTCATGCGGTGGCGTGACCTGGACGGTCGCGAGGATGCTTACCGGTTCGACCTATTGGTGGCCAGGCTGCAGGAGGCCCTGCTGAAAGGATCGGGCGACTTTGACGACCTGCGGGGGGATATGCAGGAGCAAGTCGGACAGCTCCCTGTTAACCTGTCGCAGGTGGCCGCCAAGATCGACTTGATCAACAACGTCAAGAGCGTCAGGTTCTGGACGAGTCCCACGGTCGAAAAACTCGAAGAGGTGCGACGGGAACTGCGCGGCATCATGCACTGTCGCAACAAACCCAAAGTGGTCAAAACACCGCCCCTCGAGGTCGATGTGACCGACACCGACGAGCAGAGAAGACACGAGATCGTCAGGCTTGAGGGTCTTGATCTAGCCGCCTACCGCCATCGAGTCGAGGGCATCCTGCGTGAGCTGTTCGAGGAGTCCCCCGTGCTACAGAAGATCAAGGCCGGAGAAGCGGTTGACGAGAACGATATCGCGCCGCTCATCGAGAAGGTGATGTTACGCGATCCCAACCTGAGCGTGAAGGAGTTGCTGGTCCAGTTCCCGAATAAGGCCAATCGGCTCGACTTGGCGATCCGCCAGATAATCGGTCTGGATGCGGAAGCCGTGGATCGGCACTTCACCCGCTTTGTCCAGAAGTATCCGAACCTGTCGTCGCATCAGATGCGTTTTCTGGCGCTTATCCAGAAATACATCATGAATTACGGCAGGCTGGAGATCGAGAAGCTCTACGAGGAGCCCTTCACGCAGATCCATATCGAAGGCGTGGACGGCGTATTTACAGACGAAGAACAGGTCGGCGATTTGCTCGAATTGATAGCCGAGGTCAACGAGCTCGCCCAGGCAGGATGATGAAAAGGAGATACTCAGTCGCATGATTACAGGATCGCTACGTAGCAAAATCGACAAACTCTGGCTCGAGTTTCACTCCGGCGGCATCACCAACCCGCTGACGGTGATCGAACAGATCAGTTTTCTTGTGTTCGCGCGCATGCTGGACATGCGCGAGAAGGCTGCCGAGCGGCGCGCCAATCAAACAGGTAAGAAGGACTGGAAGCGCATATTCCCGAAGAACCGGCAACATCTCCGCTGGTCAGACCTATATCACCGCGGCGCAGAAGAGCAGCTGCGAATCGTTCTCGGCAATCGCACGGACAGCGATCCCGCCGATTGGATCGGCCTGTTCCAGTTCTTCCGCGAAGAAGCAGTCAACGGCACCACGCTCGGGAGCTATCTGAAGGATGCTCAGTGCGTCATCCAGAAGGCGGGGCTCCTCAAGACCGCCATCAATACAATCAACGAGCTTCCTCTGAGCTTGGGGGACACCAAGGGCGACCTTTACGAATACCTCCTCAGCAAGCTCACGACAGCAGGCGTAGCTGGCCAGTTCCGCACGCCCAGGCATGTCATCCGTGCTATGGTCGAGATGCTGGACATCAAGCCTACTTGGACGATTTGCGACCCGGCTTGTGGCACAGGCGGATTTCTGATCGAAACCATGGAGTACCTCAAGCGCACTCATACTTCCAAGGATCTGGTCCACAAGGAGATTGACGAAGAAACGGGCGAAGTCGTCACCGATGACCATGGCCGTCCGATCATGGTCTATCTCGGTGACCGGCTTGACGAATATCGCAGTCATATCGAGAAGGACATGTTCCACGGTTTCGATTTCGACAGCACGATGCTGCGAATCGCGGCCATGAACATGCTGTTGCACGGAATCGACAATCCCTGCATCGAATATAAAGACTCCCTCTCAGAGCAGTCCCAGGTCGCCCAGGAATACGAGGGCTGCTTCGACGTGGTCTTGGCAAACCCCCCGTTCAAGGGCAGCATTGATCACGAGAGCATCTTCAAGGGGCTGACGTCGGTGGCCAAAACGAGGAAAACGGAGTTATTATTCCTGGTTCTTATGGCACGACTTCTAAAGAACGGCGGGCGCTGTGCGGTAATCGTTCCGGATGGAGTTCTCTTTGGAAGCA